>JAIOIM010000123.1 GCA_019912505.1 Ignavibacteriaceae bacterium | reverse complement strand
ATTAGAAAAATATTTTGCAATTAAAAAAGCTGAGCGGAGATTCATCTGCATCATCTTTTCCCATTGCGCCAGATCGGTTTCCCATAACTTTTTACCGCCGTAGAAACCTCCGATTGTGCTGAACAGAAAATAGATTTTATCAACATCAGGGGTTATGCTTTGAAATGCTATTTCTACATTTTTTTCAATTGTTAGATCGCTTGTTTTATGATAAACTATGTTAGCATAATTAGCCGAAGGGTCATTGCTCGAACCGAAAAGATGAATTTTATCGTAATCTTTGTTTAAAAAAGCTTGAGTGACACCTTTTCCCAAAGCTCCGTTCGAACCAAAAATTAAGACTTCTTTTTTCATGTTACTCTCTATTTTAATACAAATTTAGCAAATACTGGAAAGTGGTCGCTGTAGCCGCCAAGGTACCTGCTGCCGCCGTAAGTTGGAAACGGTGTTCCTTCAAATTTACCGGAGCGTGTTAATAAAAAATTAGGTTTGTAAATTGTAAACGAACCGCAACGGTAACTAACAGCCATTTTACCGGAAACAATTATTTGATCGAGCATATTCCAATCATCTCTATATTTATAGGAACCTTCACCGTCATTAAACTTTTTATAGGCTAAATTTAAAAGTTGTGGGTAATTAACCTCAGCTGGTATAGTTTCTTCTTCTTTACAAATAAATGGTTTTGCGTCTAATGTTTTAAGAATTGAAATGTCCCCCGGTTCGTCATTAAAATCGCCCATAATTATTATGCGGCATGGATTATCTGCAAACAACTGATTAACTTTCTGCTTTAAAACAGAAGCAGCCGCAACTCGATTTTTTGAGGACTCATCTTTTCCCCCTCTGCGTGAAGGCCAGTGATTTACAAAAAAATGGATCGTATCCCCCTCGTTTGTTTTCAGAACAGCGTGTAGAATATTTCTTGTTGGGTAATTATCCGGCAGTTCAACAACCAAACCTTCGGAGGATATCAAATCGAATTTATCATCATTAAAAATAAGGGAAACGTCTATGCCCCTTTTATCAGGGGAATCGTCATGTACGGCAACATAATTTATTGTGTTTAAAAAACTGTCAACCATTGACTGCACTACGCCTTTGTTTTCAACTTCGCTCATGCCAAGTACATCGGGACCGGTACCGTTGTTCATTGAAAGAATAACTCTCGACATGTTGTGTGATTTTTTATCAAACCTGTCCTGAGTCCACTCTCGCTCGCTCGCAGGTAAAAATTCTGCATCATTTTTTTCGGGATCGTCCGCTGTGTCAAAGAAATTTTCCATATTCCAAAATGCAACAAAAAGGGTATCACCCTTTTGCGCCTCAATTTTTTGGCAGCCGAAAAAAACAAAAAGTAATGGAATTAAAATCCAGGACTGTCCGAAGCGTTTCATACATTACTGCTTTCTCGAAGTTTGGGTTCAATAGAAGTGTACAAGTTTATACTTTCATCAATAATTTTAAAAGCCGCTTCCTTAGGAAGAAACTTTTCAACAACTACATGTTTGTGTTCAAGTTTTTTATAGTCTTCAAAAAATCTTCTCAGTTCAACAACCGTATGCGGCGGAAGATCCGCAATATCATTTATATGCTGTACTGCCATATCGTTTGCCGCCACCGAAATAATTTTATCGTCTTTTTCATCTTCATCAATCATACGCATTACGCCAATTACGCGCGATTCAATTATGCACAGCGGGTCAACATCAATTGAACAGATAACAAGTATATCGAGCGGATCTTTATCATCGCAATATGTTCTGGGAATAAAACCATAATTTGCCGGGTAGTGCACAGAAGAATACAGCACGCGGTCGAGTCTCAGCAGTCCGGTTTTTTTATCAAGTTCGTATTTACCTTTTGAGCCTTTGGGAATCTCGATTATACTGTTAACAACATAGGGCGCATCATCTCCTGGTGAAACCATGTGCCACGGGTTGCGCGAACTTGTCATCTGAACTCCAAATTATATTTTATTCATTGAATTGCTGCAAAGATAATTAAATAGATGATAACTGAAAACGAGTAAAGTTGTAGTTGATGAATAAGTCTGGTCTAAAAAGGCTATAAACGGTTACGCCACGGCGCACAGGTGAAACCGTTTTAGATTCGCTTTCTTTTCTAATTAACCCACGACTTAAGTAGTGGGTTAACAACAACCTAATATTATACGAAACCGTTTCAACGGTTTATATTTCTATCTTAAATTGAATTGTTGACCTTTTTAAACCAGACTCATGAATAAAATTGTTGGCAATATAATATTGCGATGAAGTTTTAAGAGTTTCATGATGAGTGATTGTTAAAAGGTTAAATGGTTCGGTCGGATCTATTTTGCAATTAAACCATAAAGCAATTAAACAAAAAAACAATTGAACCATCAAACAATTAAACCACCAAGAACATTTTTTACTCAAAATTATCAAAATGATAATTGCTCTAAAATAAGTATTCACAAACACTACGTCACAAGCACTTTTTCTGAATTAGCTACGATTACAGCGGCGGTAGCATCGCCCGTAATATTTGTTATAGTGCGGCACATATCTAATATTCTGTCAACTCCCAGTATCAATGCTACACCTTCTTCGGGTATGCCTACGGCACGTAAAATAATAACGAGCATTATTAAACCTACACCGGGAACCGGTGCAGTGCCAATAGAAGCGAGTGTAGCAGTTAGAACAATTGTCAGTTGCTGCATCATATTTAGTTCAATGCCGAATACCTGGGCAATAAAAACAGCAGCCACACCCTGATATAACGCGGTTCCATCCATATTAATTGTAGCGCCAAGAGGCAGTACAAAACTTGTAATTGACTTTGGAACGCCAAGATTATCCTGGCAGCATTCCATATTAACAGGCAATGTTGCAGCACTGGAACTTGTAGTAAATCCTATCACCTGCGCGGGTCTAATACCTTTAAAGAAAAAGCTAACTTTCATTTTTGAAAAAGATTTTAGCAGCAAAGGGTAACTTACAAGCGTATGAATTGATAAACCTAATACAACTGTTAATGAGTACCAGATTAATGTTTGAAGAATATCAAAACCAAATTGAGAAACCGTTGCGGCAATCAATGCAAAGACACCTAAAGGAGCCATAAGCATTATAAGTTCAACCATTTTTATCATTGCGCTGCTCAATCCGTCAAAAAACTTTATAACAGGTTCAGCTTTGCCGTCTTTTAATGTACCGAGCACTAACCCAACCATCACCGCAAAAAATACTATCTGAAGCATTTCGCTTGTTGCAATTGCGCTAAAAGGATTTTTCGGGACAAGGTTTACAAGTTCATTCAGCGGATTGTAATCAGTTGCTGTGCCAATGCGTTTAGCGGATTCACCGCTATATGCTGACATTAATCTTGCTTTTGATTCTGCACCCATCCTTTCGCCGGGTTTTATTAGGTTGGCAGCAACAAGTCCTATTGTAATTGCGATAGCGGTGGTGGTTAAATAAAAAGCAAGTGTTTTGCCGCCGATGCGTGCAAACTTTTTAATATCGCCCAAACTTGCAGCACCTACAATTAAAGAAGCAAGCACAAGAGGAATAGCTATCATATTTAATAAACGAATAAAAATATCACCAATCCACTTTATGTATTCGGCAATACTTTTTTCTCTATCCACTGAGTTGATATTTTTTATTTCGGTTAAGGAGCCATTTGGGTTGATAACCTGGCAGAAGTATTCGCTGTTATCTTTTTTAAGTTGCGCGGCGAAAGAAATAATTTCGAGTTGACTGTCGGATGCGAATTCGACTGTATCGACTATATCAGTCTTATTAATAATAAAAGCTATCGACTTCCAATTATTAACAAGAATGGTTTTAGAATCAGCTTCGTCTTTAACCGAAAAAACTAAACTAAATTTATTAACATTAAAAAACGCCCCGAATATAGCACCGAGAATTAAAGCTATGAGAATTTGGTTGTGTATACGGGGCAATTTAATTTTCATGTTTCCCTCTAAAAAAAAG
>JAIOIM010000122.1 GCA_019912505.1 Ignavibacteriaceae bacterium | reverse complement strand
CGTTTAAAATATTATTTTCATCCCAAATTTTCCCACCGTCAGTAGATTTTAATATATAAGTTTTACCATCATTATACGCCAGCGGTCTTCCGATCATCCATCCCGTTGAGTCTGTTGAAAAATTTATTGAATAATAATCATACTTGAAATACCTATGAAGCAGCTGCCAGTTTAAACCTAAGTCAGTTGACTTAATTAAAAATCCGTTTTTACCTAAAGCATAAATAGAACTGTCGGTGGTTTGATAAAAGAATTTAAAATTGTTTGCATTAGCCATTGGGTAGGATGTCCATGTTCCCCCGCCGTTAATAGTTCTGTAAATGTTATATGTTCCTGGGATGAATCCATGCTTTTCGTTAATAAAGCAAATAGATTGAAGATTGTCAATGATTCCTTGGCTTAACTGGGTATGAGTCCAAGCGGCACCTCCATTGTGTGTTTTGTGTAGTGTCGCGCCGCTGATTCCAAAGCCATGTAATTCATCTTTAAAATAAAAATCTCTAAAACCCCCACTGCCGGAAACCCTGCCCCACGTTACGCCGCCATCAGTTGTTTTATAAAGATTAATTTCATAGTAAATCGGTTTTGCAATACAATAGCCTATCAGCGGGTCAAGAAAAACCGCTTTTTTTATGTCGAGGTCATTTGCCGATGATCTTATCATCCAGTTTTGTCCGCCATCTGTTGTAGTAAAGCAATATGAATCGCTTCCGAAACACCAGCCGTAAAGTGAATCTAAAAAGGTGATATAATTCAATTGTATCCCGTTGTGCAAATAACCGGAAGTCCAGCTAATACCTCCATCGGTAGTTTTTAGCAGCAAACCATTAGCGGTTGTAATAAATGCTTTTTGAGAATTAACAACTGCCATACTTGTAAAATCTTCGTTCAAACCTGATACACCGTAATTCAATATCCAATTTTTCCCGTTATCATCTGATCTGAGCACTGTACCATTGTTTCCGACGGCAAAGAAGTTATTATTCAATTCACCTACACCGTTCAGTTCTTCAGAATATGGCCAAGGAAGAACTTCATTCCAATTTTGTCCGTATAACATCGAAAAAATAATAAAAACTGCGAGAACTAATTTGTTCATTTTCAACCTCATCATCTTAGTAAAATCATTTTTTTCGTCTGAATAAAACTACCCGCTTCGAGTCTGTAAAAATAAACACCGCTTGCAAGGCTGCTACCGTTAAACTCAACTTCGTAATTACCCGGTGCAAGTTCTTTGTTGATGAGCGTGGTTATCTCGCATCCGAGGATGTCGTAAATTTTTAGGGTTATCGACCTCACCCTCGGCCCCTCTCCTTGGGAAGGAGAGGGGAGGGTGAATTTAATTTTTGTTGATGGGTTGAACGGGTTGGGGTAGTTTTGTTCAAGTGAAAAATTGTTTGCAATATTTATTTCGTCTTCTGTTTTGTTGATGATTAGATACATCATAAATACTGAATTAGCTTCTGTTGCCGCGTGAAGATAACCGTGAGTAAAGTTTACCATATCATTTATTCTTTTTGTCGGTATACCGACATTAAACGGTATCCATTCACCACGTAAATGATAATTGGCAAAAATACCTTCCGTATGTGATGCGGCTATAAGCGACCACCAGTCGTAAACAATCTTAAATACTTCTATTGATTCCAGCCCCCAGTCCGACCATGTGTAACCGAAGTCGGTACTTCGTTTAACCCCGGTACCGGCTGCAAACATATAATTGTATTCGGCTATTAAAACATCGTTAATTTTTTTTGATGGGATTGTTGAAACATATTTTAAAGTCCAACCCCCATCGGTACTCTTGTACAATTCATTATCGTTTACAATAAAACATAAGGTATCAACATTAGGATTGTAAGCATATGTATTAAATTTTTTATTAAAGGTTGACGATAAAGGCTTCCATGTTCCCGAATCGCCATTAGCAAAAGAAACAAACATTCCAAAGGAACTGCTGTCGTTATCTGTTAACGCAAATATTATGTTGCTGCTGTCTTCTCTCGCAAAGAAAGTGTTTATTTTTCCTGTTCCTTCCGGTGTTAAAAATACCGGAGTAAAAGTATTTCCATCGTCCATTGAACGATAGAAAAGAGAACTTCCGTTTGCTTTTTTCTCAACTGCAATTACAAGACTATCGTAGCTGTTTCGGTTGCAGAAAATTTTATAAATTTCCGGTCCGTTTTGTGAATATAATGAACTTGTCGTCCAGTCGTAGCCGTCCGATTTTTGAACACCCTTTGAAGTACCGATGAACAAGTTATCTCCGAAATAGAATGATTTTTTTGCAATTGATTTTACTGTCTGATTGTTAGCTCCTATTTGTTCCCAGTTATCGTTTGTAATAGTTGCTTTAAAAATTCCTTCGGGCGTTCCGGCAAGAACATTTTCTCCATCCAACGCAAGTACTGTGGATTTTAACGTCTTTATTCTGCCGCCCTCCGGGAATGATAAATTATTGGAATACTTAAACCAAACATCACCGCCGTTTACTGTTTTGTAAACTCCATCGGACGTTGCTGCAAAAGCAATTTGCGGATTTGTATTATAAACTACAAGATCGTTAACGGGAGTTTCCGGCAAACCTACGGATGAAGAATCCCACGTTGCCCCATCGTCATTAGAAAAGTAAATTGTATTCCGGTTACTGTTTGAAACATATAATCGGTTAAACATATTATCTGCACAAGCGATTGAATTTACCGAAACATCAAGCAGGGTATCAACAAAACCATTCAAACCGGAAAGTAATAATCCATTTTCCGAAGCTATAAAAAAGAGGGAATCTGAAGTAACCGAAGGGTGCGCCTCATTAATTTTGTTCCCGTATAAATAAATTGTCTCCCAAGGGTAATTGTCATCTTTACCGAAAACAATAACAGAATCGGACCAGAGAAAAATATTTCCAGTCAGTAAAGGAGAAACACTTAACCCCTTTATCTTCATACCGGGTACCCAAACATCAGCCCAATGATAACCGTTGTCATCGGTTTTTTTTAAGGAATCATTTGTAACGATGTACAAGCGGTTTCCAATTGTCGCATAATTCATTGCAGAAATTTCTTCGTTTTTTAACAGATCAATCCAATCGTAAACCTTTACTGAGCCGCTGTGGTTTGCAATTAAAGCAAGTTGATGAAACGATGAGATTGAAATATCCGTTACATTTCCACCGTAGGGTCCGTATTGATACCAGACATTCCATATTGCCTGGGGAAAAGAAAAATTAGATAAAAACAAAACGAACAATAAAAGTACATATCTTGTTTTCATAGCAAACCTCATTTCAAATAATGATGTAAAGAGTTATAAA
>JAIOIM010000121.1 GCA_019912505.1 Ignavibacteriaceae bacterium | reverse complement strand
AGAAAAGATAGAGAATCTAAAACGGTTTCAACCGTTTCCAACCTTTTTAGACCAGGCTCATAACTATTAAACAATGCAACCTAAAACAATTTAACCATATATCAATTAGCTACATAATCATCAAATAAAATATAAAATTACAATTATGAAATTACAAAAAAACGCTGCCGGCAGGCTTGTACCGAATGAAGTAAACGGTGAAAAACTGATGCCCTTTATGGGCGTAAATAAATACAAACCAAAAGGTGTTAAAGCTAAACCTTCTGTACGTTCATGTATCGATTATCCGATGGACGGGAATAAAGTTGTAAAAAACTTAAAGGAAGCATTAAAAAAAGCCGGACTGAAAGATGGAATGACGATATCTACCCATCATCATTTGAGAAACGGTGATGCTTTAACCAACATACTTTTTGACACTATAAAAGGTATGGGAATAAAAAATATCCGCTGGTTCCCCACCGCTTCATTTCCGGTTCACTCCCATTTAATAAAGTACCTTGAAGACGGCACCATTCATCACATCGAGGGAAGTATGAATGGACCGCTTGGTAAATTTACTTCTGATGGGAAGATGAAAGGTGTTGGAGTTTTACGCTCGCACGGCGGAAGATACCAGTCAATACAGGATGGTGAGGTACATATTGATATTGCGGTTATTGCCGCTCCGACAGCCGATCCTTTTGGCAATGCAACCGGTGACCGCGGTCCTTCCGCGTGCGGACTGATTGGGTTTTCTCTCGCTGATTCTGAATATGCTGACAATGTAATTGTCGTTACCGATAACCTGATTCCCTTCCCCTGCGTTCCATGGCAAATACAGGGAAACAATGTTGATACTGTTGTAACGATTGATTCTCTTGGAGATTCTTCAAAAATTGTTTCGGGTACTACTCAGGTAACAAAATCGCCCGACCGATTATTGATTGCCGAATATGTAGCTCAGTTTATTGACGAGGCAGGAATTTTAAAAGATGGATTTTCATTGCAAGCCGGTGCCGGCGGAACAAACCTTGCGTTTCTTCTTTTCTTAAAAGATAGGATGAAGCAAAAAGGCGTTAAAGCCCGTTTTATGCGGGGTGGAAGCACACAGTACCTCGTGCAGACACTTGAAGAAGGATTAACCGATTATATTCTCGACGGTCAAACATTCGATCTTGAAGGTGTACGCAGCATGCGCGAAAATCCAAATCATGTAAACACATCGCCGTTTACAAGCTACAACTTTCACGGCAAAGGCAACTTTGCTTCGTTAGTTGATGTTGCTGTTCTCGGCGCCACGGAAGTTGACGTTAACTTTAATGCAAACGTAGTCACTCACTCTGATGGTTATCTTCTCCACGGCATTGGGGGATGGCAGAATTGTCTTTATTCAAAATGCACAGTACTTGCTATTCCAAGTTTCAGAGATAGAATCCCGGTTATTTTGGATGAAGTGACAACTCTCTGCGCCCCCGGCGAACTTGTTGATGTTATAATAACTGAAAGAGGAATTGCAATAAACCCACTTCGAAAAGATCTGTTAAAAGCTGTAAAGGGTTCATCGCTGCCGATAAAAACAATCCAGCAATTAAAGGATGAAGTTTACGAAATTTGCGGAGGCGCACCAGCCAAACCTAAAGTAAACAAAGATAAAGTTGTTGCAGTTATTAAGTGGGTAGATGGAACAGTGATAGATTCAGTTTTTCAAGTTGTTAAATAGTTATCTTTCATGGACAAAAAAATGGAGCGATTAAATTTTTAGCCCTTGAAGAAATAGTAGAATTAAAAATACCTTTTGTGAAATCAGCTGCAAGCCTGCTCTGAGGGAATTAGGCAGCGTATTTCCGAAGCTGGAAACAAAGATAGATTTTTCGGTTTTACTCTACCATAATAGGTCTTAGTTAGTTATATTTCCTTGTGCTGGAGATTGTGGTTAACTTTAACTTAGCAATTACACCAGATAATTATTTTATGTATTCTTAGGCTCAATCAATGGAACATATCGGCAGGCTACTTTAATGAAACCGAAAGTATTATCTTTTGCAGAAAACATGATTGGCAGTATTCGGGATAAGTTATCTCGATATTGTTTTTCAAAAATAAAACCGTC
>JAIOIM010000120.1 GCA_019912505.1 Ignavibacteriaceae bacterium | reverse complement strand
AAAAAAATAAAACGAGGTAAAGGGTAGTCAAAAACTTTTTCATAAGAATCCTGTATATTTAGGCAAAACAAAATAGTAACATAAAATGTATTATTATAATAAGTAAATATTTAAATTTTTTGTATTAATTAGAAGCGAAACTAATGAATAAAATAGTGATATTAAAGAAGAATGAAGAAAGACGAATAAATTCGGGGCATCAATGGATTTTTAGCAACGAAATATTTGAGGCAGCTGGCGAACCCGAAAACGGCGATTTGGTAAATATATTAGACAGTCGGCACAACTTGCTTGGCTGCGGATTTTATAACAAAAATTCTTTAATAGCCGTCAGGTTTTTAAGCAGCGGTGATGTTGAAGATTTGTACCAGCTATTTAAAACCAGGATAGTTAGTGCGTATAACTATCGAAAAAATATATATCCCGACAGGGAATCCTTCCGGTTGATATTCAGCGAAAGTGATTTTATACCCGGACTTATAATCGATAAATACAACGATACTTTTGTTTTGCAGGTTTATTCAATCGGGATTGAAAAAAATATTGAGGAGATTGTAAAAGTACTTCAAGAAGAACTGAACGCAAAAAATGTTTTTACAAAAAACGAAACTTATTTTAGAACTCTTGAAGGTCTGCCGGTTGAGGACAAAATATTACTCGGCGAGAAAAATGAAGAAATTATATCAGACGGATTGATTAGCTACAAAATCAATTTTGATGAAGGGCATAAAACTGGTTTTTATTTTGACCAGAGCGATAATCGCTATTTTATAGAAAAATTAGTAAGTAAAAAAACCGTGCTTGACGCCTTTTGCAACGCGGGCGGTTTTGGTATGCACGCCGCAAAAGCAGGAGCTTCAAAAGTAATTTTTGTCGACTCATCGGCAATTGAAATTGAAAACGCAAAAAATAATTTTGCTCTCAACAATTTAGAAACGGAAGCAGAATTTATTCATAAAGATGTGTTTGACTTTTTTGACCAGGCTATAAACAAAGAAGAAAAATATGATGTAGTGATGGTTGATCCGCCGGCATTTGCAAAAAACAAAAAGTCCCTTCCTGTTGCAAAAAAAGGATACGAAAAACTGAATCGGTTAGCGCTGAAACTTGTTAACAGCGGCGGTTATCTCGTTACATCTTCTTGTTCACACCACTTACATGCATCGGAGTTTCTTTCGGTTATTAATACGGCAGCTATAAAAACAGGCAAAAAAATTCAGCAGGTTCATTTTAATGAGGCTTCGCTTGATCACCTAAAAGTACCGGCAATGCCTGAAACCTCCTACCTTAAGTTTGCGGTATTTTTAGTAACACCGGAGTAGAGGCTTAAAAAATTGTTAATTTTGTTTATTGACTCTTTGTAAAAAGATTCAGTATCTTCCTTTTATCAAAAATCATTAATTAAAAATAATATGAGGTGCTGTATGAAAAAGATGTTTATGTTAACATTATTTATTCTTTTATCCTTTGTTTCTTTTGCTCAGGAACAGCCGGATGCCGAAATGATGCAAGCCTGGCAGGCTTATATGACCCCCGGAGAAATGCATGAGTTGCTGGGTCAAATGGTGGGAGAGTGGAACACTGAAATTACTATGTGGATGGATCCATCTGCCGAACCGACAAAATCAACCGGAACATCGGTGTATAAAGCGATACTTGATGGAAGGTACTTTACTGGCGAACATCATGCTTCATTTATGAATATGCCGATGATCGGCAATGAATTAGTCGGTTACGATAACGCAAAGAAAAAATTCTTTTCAACGTGGATTGATAATTTCGGAACCGGCATTTTATACATGGAAGGAACCCTCGATCCGGAAACCAAAGTTATCACTTATTTTGGGAAATCTACAGACCCTATGGGCGTGGAAAGTGATGTGAAACAGACCATTACTTACTCAGACAAAGACAAAGGTTTTATGGAGATGTTTACGATGAAGGATGGGCAAGAGTTCAAAACTATGGAGCTTACTTTTACCCGTACAAAGTAATAAATCAAATTTATTCTGATGGGGCTTTTGCAAAATTATACTATTTACTTTTGTATAGCCTCACAGTTTATTAATATTGCTCTCCCAGTTACTCGCACCGCTAAAACATCAACCATTGTTAAATCTGAAATTACCGCTTCTCTTACAAAATAAAAATTGCTATTTTTAGTAAAAAGCAAATAAAATAAATGACATCGGAAAAAGCATGGATAGTTGCAGCCGATATAGGGTACGGACACCAAAGAGCAGTGTACCCGTTAAAACATCTTGCCGAAGATAAGATAATTTCGGTTGGCTCTACAGAAGCAGCAACTAATGCCGAAAAAAAATTGTGGAAACGAACACTCGGCACTTTTAAAATTATTGAGATGATTAAAACCGAGAAAATTAGAAGAGAAACTTCACCGGTAATTTGATGAGCGGGCAGAATAACAAATATCTCTTTTTTTATTTAAAGACGGGCGGGGGACACTTAGCACCTGCAAAGGCAATTGCAGAAAAAATTAAAGACAAACATCCGGAAATTGAACCGATTTTGATTGATGGATTTGAAGAAGTTCCCTGGTTTGTGCGTGTTATTGTGG
>JAIOIM010000119.1 GCA_019912505.1 Ignavibacteriaceae bacterium | reverse complement strand
AATGTGTTTCCTCCGGTAAAAATCTAATGCATCAAGAGCATTTAACAAAAAGAGTTATTATTTTTAGTCTATAATAAGTTGTATTACGTTAATCGATTAAAAAACCATCAATGAACTTTCTTTCAAAAAATAATATAGATACCCCTGGGTTGGAGGAAACCGTATTCCGGGTTTCGCCGTGGGGTACTTTTTTAGGATTTTTAGTTTTTCTTGCGGGGGCACTTTTAGGGGTTATGTTTTTTATATTCTCATATCAATCAAAAGTAATCTGGGAAATGGTTTTATCATTTCTTTACAGTGCTATGATGTTTGGCGTGTGCAAAATACTTTTCCGCGCGTTAAGGGGATTATGCTCGGATAAAAATTGGCTTGCGAAGATTAGTCCCGATGGGATAGTGCTAAACTACCGCTCTTACCTTCACAATGATTTACCCCCGGATGACCCGACGGCAATGCAGCTTTTATGGAGCGATATAAAAGAGGCTCACATTCAGTTAGAACTGCATACCACAACCGACACAGATGGGGAGGGAACAATAAGACGTTGGTTTCTTGCACTTACATTGGCACAAAACAGCAGCAACATAGAGAGTGCAAAGCGGGCATTAGAGTTTGAAAATAAGCGTAAACCCGACTACACAAAATTAGCAGACCTTAAGCACAAGCTTTTTACAGCGCGCAAGGATAGGGCAGGCAGCAGTGAAATATTAAGTATAAAAAACGAAATAGCACTTGAAAAAAAACGGAATCCGGGTGTGCGCATAAAAGGAAGATTCAGCGCCCGTCCTGTTGTGTTTACGGGCGAGGACCGGCTTAGAATGGAACTAACGCATATAACTCCGAACAAAAAAAAGCTGCGGCAACTGCTTGAACAGAGAATAAAAGTTATAGACGATGATAAAAAACGTTTTGATATAGAACTGCCGATGAATGAGGAAAAATTTAATTCGCTGCTGGCAGTATTGATAAGTCGCGATGAAATAATTGGAGCTGTAAAACTCGTAAAAAAACATAAGGGTCTAAGTACCACAGAAGCAAAGCTGTTTGTTGATAAAATCCGGGAAACACAGACCAGTGTAATTTAAAATTATTGAGCAACCGATAAATGAAAAAAAGTTAGCGAGACATAAAAAAAGTACGGCAACATATTTGAATATTTGCGAAACAGATTTCTTATTCATAAATTAAATCAGTCCCAACAAGTTTAGTTGCTTTAATATCGCGGTGAATAAATCCTTGACTGCGATGAAAATATTTTATTTATATTTATGAGGAATATATGTTATGAAG
>JAIOIM010000118.1 GCA_019912505.1 Ignavibacteriaceae bacterium | reverse complement strand
CAAATAATGATTCCGAAGCAAAAGTCCGTTTCAAAATGAAAAAAACCAGGATAAAATTTACCGAAGGCAAATTTCAAAATAAAGTTGAAATGAAGCTTAATCCTCAACCCATCTGGTACATTAATTTTGATGCCGGTGCATCAAGCGCGAATATAGATTTATCAAAATTCAAAATTATGGAAGCCAATTTTGATATGGGCGCAGCCTCGATGGATTTGAAACTCGGCAGCCCACTTGAAGAAACAAAAGTAAGCATTGATGCCGGGGCTTCTTCAATAACTATTAGAATACCGGAAGGCGCCGCAAGCGAGATAAGAGTAGACGCTGCACTATCATCAAAAAGTTTTGATGGATTTGAGAAAATAAATTCGGAATTGTACCGCACAGCAAATTTTAACGATTCAGTAAATAAGTTTATTATTACAATTGACAGCGGTGTTTCATCCATAGATGTAACCCGGTATTAAACAAATAATTCATGTTTTCAATGTTATGGTTTGTAACTCCCGCACACACACCTGGCGGGAGATTTATTTTTTCTTAAAAGGTTTCGGAATCCATAAATGTTTTTCGAGTATTACACAATTATCATCGTCAAAAGTAATCCCCTCCGACTCTAATAATTCGCGCATTAAATCCGGGCTGCCAAAATGTATTTTGCCCGTTAATGCCCCGTATCTATTTACAACTCTGTGGCACGGCAAGCCTGATTCCTTTGCTCCGTTTAACGCCCAACCGACCGTCCTGGCTGCTGATTTAATTCCACATGCTTCCGCAATATGTCCATAAGTAGAAACCTTGCCGTAAGGTATTTTAGCAACTACTTTATAAACTCTATCAAAAAAATCGTTATTATTTTTTCCCATTATTTTAAATGCAATTTATAATCATCTCTACAAAAATAATTCGGTTTTCTCTCGATTCTACCGAGCCGTTGAGGGAGAAATATTTGGAAATAGAAATTTTGAGATTTCTCACATATCAAAATAGATAGTTAATTGTAACATTTGCAAAGTAAAGATTTTATCACCAAAGAAACAACAATTTGTTTTGTGCAATATAAAAATATTACCGTTTGCTTCAGCTAACCGTAATAAGCTATAAATGAATAGCCTAATATTGAGAGAGTGCGTGAAATTAACACCTCGATTTATTGAGGTGATAATAGCAAGCACAGGCGTCTCCAAATTGCCGTTCACTTGAGGGAACGGAATTAAAAACAAAAACAACTCTCCCGGCTATTGCCGCATTAATTTTTAATTCAAAAAATATTTCATTAACCCTATGTTGGGTAAAACATAATAGCGGCAATTTATGGAACACCTACGGCGTTCTGCTGCGGGGTGGGGTTATCGTTGCTACAAATATTTAACTCCTACGGAGTTATGATGCGATTTCGTTTCATCATCTGACGGAATTAAAAACAACAACAACTCCGCGGCTTCAGCCGCATTAGTAACCCGCAATGTGGCTAAAGCCAAAGTTTAGGTGTGTGCTTTTACCCGTTCGCTCAAGCGAAAGGTAATGCCAAACAGAAAGCGTCACGCAAACTCACCCCCCGTCCCCCTCTCTTAAAAAGCGAGGGGGTGCCGTTATGCGGGGAATCAATAAACTCTAAATTTCTGGCAAGATAAAGGAAACAAAAGCAAACTTGTAATGCTGAGCTTTTACCCTCTCTTTTTAAGAGAGGGCAGGGTGAGTTCTGCTGAAACAATCTGAATAATTTTATTTATGAGTCTGGTCTAAAAAGGTTGTAAACCGTTACGCCACGGCGTAACGGTTTTTCTTTAAGCCGATAAGTAAGCGGTCAACTTTACTTAGTGAAATACCCTACCCAGAAATCTTTCTTTGTGAAACTTAGAGTTAACTTCGTGTTACTTTGTGAAGCAAATTCCTATAACATCAAAAAAGTTCCTCAAAACCAATATTCATCAACTCGTAATCTTTCCAGCCGTTGTAATCAAAATGCCACCACTCGGAGTTTATAACTTTGAAGCCGTGCTTTTCCATTGTGTTTATTAAGAGGGCTCTGTTTTGCAATACATTCTCGGGCAGATCGGCATAAGCCGGATTTGCTTTCTCGGTAAAGTCATCATAAGGTGTAGGCATATTTAATTCTTCACCGGAGGCGCTGTTTATAATTGTTAAATCAACAGCACAGCCTCGGTTATGCCGCGAGCCCGTCCAAACCGAAGCAACAAAATTTGTATCGTGGTAAATATTGTAAAACAATACTGTGGCATCGTATGGTCGGTAGGCGTCAAATATTTTAAGTTCTAAACCCTGTTGCTTTAGTTCATTTTGTATTTCTTTTAATGCAGCCGCCACCGGAAGCCGGACGAATGCTTTTGGAAGTGTATAAACTTTTTTCCCTGTAAAATTATTATCGGTTGCATAACGAATATCTAATCTAATACCGGGGATAAAATCTTCTATATCTACAAGCACTTTACTGCTGTCGTCTGCAGTAAGTTGTTTATAAAGTTCAATATTTTCAACAACCTTTAGACCATACTTGTTTTTAGAAATTTCTTGCGCATGCGCGGCTACAAATAAAACCAGAAAAATAAACAGCAGTTTTTTCATCTTACAAAATCCTTTTAACTTTTTGTTGCTTTAATTTAAACAATAATTTCTAAACAGAAACCGTTATCAGAAGAACTCCAACTGAGAAACGGTTTATAACTCTTAATTGTGTCTTATTAACCCACGGATTAATCCGTGGGTTAACGGTGCCAAAGTCACTGTTTTTGAAACCGTTTCACCTGTGCGCCACGGCGTAACGGTTTTTCTTTAAGCCGATAAGTAAGCGGTCAACTTTACTTAGTGACATACCCTACCCAGAAATCTTTCTTTGTGAAACTTAGAGTTAACTTCGTGTTACTTTGTGAAGCAAATTCTATAACATCACAAAGCCTACCGGCTGCAATAACATTAGTATGTAAGATGAGCCATTAATATAAATGTCTATTTTTAACCGTTTTATTATACTTGTAAATATTATATATTTGTTCACATTGAACTTATGTAACCTATTTACGATAATTTAGCATCAAAATTAGTTTATTAACCCATTGAGAATTTAGGAATTTAGATGAAAAAATTTGTCCCCGTACTTCTCCTGCTTGCGGCAGTCAGTTTCTTTCTGGCAACTTCATCCGGTCGTGTTGCACGAGCCGGAGTTTTACCCGATTCGGTAGAAACCCTCGAACCTCTCCCCTATCACGCTCAAGAAGATCAGTTAATAAATACAATTTTAGCACGGTACCATTACAATAAATTTAAATTAGATGATTCACTATCGAGTGTTATTTTCGACAGATATTTGAAAACGCTCGATGGAACTAAAAGTTATTTTACCGCATCCGACATAAAAGAATTAGAAGAATACCGTTACAGTTTAGATGATGATATTAAGTCAGGCAATCTTGACCCGGCGTATGAAATTTTTAATTTGTTCCGCGAGCGGTTTCATGAAAGAGTAATATATATAGACAGTTTATTGACAAAAGAATTTGACTATACATTAAATGAATCAATGGAAGTTGACCGGGAAAAAACTACATGGGCTAAAGATGAAAACGAGTTAAACGAAATTTGGCGCAAGCGGATAAAGAACGATGCCCTTGCGCGTAAGCTGAACGGCGAAACATGGGAAAAAATATCTTCCAACCTTGTGAAGCGATATGATAATTTTGAACGGACTATTTTTCAATATAACAGCGAAGATGTTTTTCAGCTTATCATGAATTCATATACCGAATCGATTGATCCGCACAGCAACTACCTATCCCCTATTACATCCGATAATTTTAAAATTGATATGACCCGCTCGCTCGAAGGTATCGGGGCTCAACTTCAAGCCGAAGATGAATATACAAAAGTTGTAGAAATAATAGTCGGCGGACCTGCATTTAAAGCAGGAGAGTTAAAACGTGATGACAAAATAATCGGTGTTGCCCAGGGTGAAGAGGGTGAAATGGTTGACGTAATAGGTAAAAAAATTAACGATGTTGTAAGTTTGATACGCGGTGCAAAAGGAACGCTTGTACGTTTGCAGATACTTCCTGCTGCGGATGGTGTGAACGCAACACCGAATGAAATAAAAATTGTTCGCGACCGTATAAAACTTGAAGAACAATCTGCCAAAAAAGAAATTATAAACATCGAAGACGAAAATGTAAATTATAAACTTGGCGTAATTTCAATACCGGCATTCTACTTCGATTATGAAGGGCAGCAAAAAGGATTAAAAGATTACAAAACAACAACCGGTGATGTACGAAAACTTCTTAAGGAATTACAGGACGAAAAAGTTGAAGGTGTAATTATTGACTTACGAAACAACGGGGGCGGCTCGTTAACCGAAGCGATTGATTTGACAGGTTTGTTTATAAAAGATGGTCCGGTTGTTCAAGTAAAAAATTCCGATGGCTCGGTTGAGGTTGCAGATGACCCCGACCCGCTTGAGGTTTACAGCGGTCCGCTTGCCGTGCTTGTTAACAGGTTCAGCGCCTCTGCATCCGAAATATTTTCAGGCGCAATTCAGGATTATGAACGCGGCGTTATTATAGGCGAACAAACATATGGAAAAGGAACTGTTCAAAATCTTATTGACCTCAACAGACTTATGCGCCGCAGTGATGTTAAGATGGGACAGGTAAAACTGACGATTGCAAAATATTATAGAATTACCGGCGGCAGTACGCAGCATAAAGGGGTGGTGCCGGATATCGAGTTTCCAAGCGCATTTGACGCAAAGGAGTTCGGGGAAAGCTCTCAACCAAGCGCTCTCCCGTGGGATCAAATTCAGCCCGCAGAATATACTCCTGCCGGAAAAGTAAAAGCGATATTGAGCATTCTTATTAATAATCATAACGAGCGGATGAAAATAAATCCCGAGTATGATTTTTTGCTTGAAGATATAAAAGAGTACCGCAATCAGCGTGATAAAAAAACTATATCACTTAATGAAGATGTTAGAAAAAAAGAAAAAGACCAACTTGAAGAAGAAAAGTTTCAGCGTGAAAATGAGCGGAGAAAAGAAAAAGGTTTGAAGTTATTGGACAAAGGAGAAAAAATACCGCCAGCAGATGATAAGTCTGATTTTATACTTAACGAAGCCGGGCATATTCTTGCAGATGTTATTCATCTTTCGATAGGATAATATTTGAATACATTTTCCCAACTCCGTTAGAGTTGATTATTTGTAGCAACTCATTACTTATTTAAAACAAAAAAGGATGTCTGTAAACGACATCCTTTTTTTTTGTATCAACAAATTAGCTTGCACTAAATATCGAACTTAATACCCTGAGCAAGCGGTAATTGCGTCCCCCAATTTATTGTGTTAGTCTGCAAGCGCATATAAAGTTTCCACGATTCGGAACCAGATTCACGTCCCCCACCGGTTTCTTTTTCACCGCCGAATGCACCGCCTATTTCGGCTCCCGAGGTGCCAATATTCACATTTGCGATTCCGCAATCGGAACCAACAGCCGATAAGTACTCTTCAACTTCGCGCATATTGTTTGTAAATATTGAGGATGATAATCCCTGCTCAACACCGTTTTGAATGGCAATAGCGTTAGATACATTACCCGAATATTTTAGTAAATATAAAATAGGCGCGAATGTTTCTTCCTGAACTATCTCGTATTTATTATCGGCTTCTGCAATTGCGGGGCGTACATAACAACCCGACTCGTAGCCTTCGCCTGATAAAACTTCACCACCGTAAATAACCGTGCCTCCTTCAACCTTAAGGCGCTCAAGAGCTTTTGTAAAATCACCAACCGCGTTTTTGTCTATCAGCGGACCAACGTGATTATTTTCATCAAGCGGATCGCCAATTTTTAAACCGCCATAAGCTTTTAATAGAGATTCTTTTACTTTAGCATAAATTGAATCATGAACAATTAAGCGGCGTGTGCTTGTGCAGCGTTGCCCTGCTGTACCAACGGCGCCAAAAACCACTGCCGGCATTGCCATTTTAAGATCGGCTTCCGGAGTCATTATTATTGCGTTATTTCCGCCGAGTTCCAAAATTGTGCGACCGAACCTGCGCTGCACAACTTCACCGGCATGCCGCCCAACTCTTGTAGAACCTGTTACAGATATAAGCGGAATTCTTTTATCATTTAATATTTTTTCGCCGATAGTTGCTCCTCTGCCTATTACAAGTGTAAACAAACCTTCCGGTAAATTATTTTCTTTAACAACCTCTGCAATAATGTTTTGCGTTGCAATTGCCGAAAGCGGAACTTTGGATGACGGTTTCCATAAATTCGTATCGCCGCAAATTGCAGCGAGCATTGCATTCCACGACCAAACCGCAACCGGGAAATTAAATGCCGAAATTGTTGCCACCACGCCGAGCGGATGATATTGATCGTACATTCTGTGCATAGGTCTTTCGCTAACCATCATGTGCCCGTATAATTGGCGCGATTGTCCAACTGCGAAATCGCAAATATCAATCATTTCCTGAACTTCTCCCATTCCTTCTTGTAGCGATTTACCCATTTCGTAAGAAACGAGAGTTCCAAGAGGGCGTTTGTACTCGCGAAGTTTTAATCCAATCTGACGAACAACTTCACCACGGTTTGGCGCGGGAACCATTCTCCAGTATTTAAAAGCTTCTATTGCCGTATCCAATACTTTTTCATAATCGGCTTCGGAGCATTGATAAACGCTGCCAATATATTTGCCGTTTGTTGGGGAATAAATTTTTAGTTCGCCTTCAGTTGTTGTTTCTAACCAATTCTGTCCGGTTGAACACCCGAAGTTTTTTTCTTTTATGCCTAACTGCTTTAAAAATTCCATACTGATTCCTTTAGTTAGTAAGTTTGATTTGTTCTATTATGTTGTTTAAATAAATTTTACGCATTTTGTTTTCAATCTCTACTTGGATATCTGAAAAAAGATTAAGGAATAATCCGTTCATTTTTTTTGCATCTTCCATTCCCGTCCCGTTTACTTCGCTAACATCAAGATAAAATGCTTTTCTATCTTCAACAGCGCAATAAACTTCCTGCAGATGAATTTCATTTATATTTTTTGCAATTAAAAATCCCCCGTTTGTTCCGTACGTACTTTTTATGATGTTATTTTTTACGAGCATAGAAAGTATTTGGCGTAACTTGGATGCGTTCGAGCCGATTCCGTTTGCAATTGTAATACTGTTTTGCGGTTCCGGGTCTGTTTCCGCCAAAAAGTACAATGCCTTTACCGCCGTAGAAAGTTTTTTTGATGCTGACATAAATAATTTTTCAAATCTGTTACACATAGTGTAACTAATCCCGCAACAAATTGCAACCTCCTATC
>JAIOIM010000117.1 GCA_019912505.1 Ignavibacteriaceae bacterium | reverse complement strand
GTTCTAACTCGCCGAATTGCGGAGCTAAAATTTGAATACCGATCGGTAATCCTTCTTTATTTTTTGCAGCGGGGATATTTATACCGGGAATTCCGGCAAGGTTAGCAGAGGTAGTATAAATATCGCTTAAGTACATTTCAAGGGGGTCGTTGGATTTTTCGCCGATTTTAAATGCCACTGTTGGTGATGTCGGCGTTAAAATCAAATCAACTTTTTTAAATGCTTCATCAAAATCATTTTTTATAATTCGTCTAACTTTTTGAGCTTTACTGTAGTAGGCATCGTAATAGCCGGCAGAAAGAACATAAGTACCGAGCATTATTCTTCGTTTTACCTCACTGCCGAAAGCTTCGGAACGTGAGTTTTTGTACATCTCAATAAGGCTTGAAGAATTTCCAGAACGATAACCATATTTAGCACCATCGTAACGGGCAAGATTTGAAGAAGCCTCTGCTGTAGTTAAAATATAATACGCTGCTATTGTGTATTCGGTGTTTGGTAAACTTATTTCTTTAACGCTAATATTTGAGTCTTCTAACTTTTTAACAAATTCCTCAACCGCGTTTTTCACTTCGATGGATAAACCTTTTCCAAAGTATTCTTTCGGGATGCCGATGATGACGGGCTGAGAGCGATTTACTAAATTGGCTGTATATTCGGGAACCGAGCGTTCTGATGATGTTGAATCATTGGCATCTTTTCCACTCATCACTTCCAATATTGCTGCTGCATCTGTTACATTGTTTGTAAAAGGACCAATTGAATCGAATGAAGATGCGAATGCTGTAAGTCCGTAGCGCGACACTCTTCCATAGGTTGGTTTTACCCCGAACACACCACAGAATGAAGCCGGTTGTCGTATAGAACCGCCGGTATCCGAACCAAGCGAAGCATCACATAAACCAGCAGCAACTGCCGCCGCCGAGCCGCCGCTTGATCCACCCGGAACCCTCGTAATATCAACAGGATTGAGAACATTCCCAAACACAGAGTTTTCGTTTGATGAACCCATTGCAAATTCATCGCAATTAGTTTTGCCGATAATAATAGCATCTTCCGAAATTAACTTCTGTACGGCAGTTGCTGTGTAAACGGAAAAAAAATCTTTTAGAATTTTTGATGAACAGGTAAGCGGCTTCCCCTTTATTGAAATTACATCTTTTACGGCTATAACCATACCGGCTAATTTACCGTGCTTGCCAGTTAATATCTTTTCCTCGATTATATCAGCACTTGCTAATGCTTCTTCCGAAAAAATGAAGTTGAATGCATTTAATTTTTTATTTGCTTCTATTCTGGAAAGAAAGTACTCAATATTAGAACGGAGAGATAACTCTCCCCGTTTAATTTTTTCAATTTTATCGAAGATGTTTGAGTAGGAGTTCAAATTATTTTGTGCAGACCTTTTGCGTAAAATAATTTAAGCTTTGCTAGACGGCTTTTTATCGTCATCAGTTATTTTTACTTCGTCTTCAACTTCTTTTAACGACTTTTTAAATTCTCGCATTCCTTTGCCAAGACCTTGTGCAAGTTCGGGAATTCTTTTTGCTCCGAATAGAACAAGAATAACAAGAAGAATTAGTAATATTTCGGTCATTCCGATATTTCCAAACATTTTAAACCTCTACCAAAAAATTGTGAATAATAGAATTGAAAATATATGCTCCATCAGTTTTCCCGAGCACCGGATTGCAGCAGCGTTCGGGGTGGGGCATCATTCCAAGTACATTTCCGTTTTTATTAACTATACCGGCTATATTTAAAAGCGAGCCGTTAGGGTTATCATTTTCATTTACCTCACCATCAGCTGATGAGTATTTAAATACTATCTGTTTATTTTCAGAAAGTTCATTCAAAGTTTCATCATCGGCAAAATAATTTCCTTCACCGTGTGCAATCGGAATTTTTAGAACTTTGTCAGCCGGAACGTCCGTTGTAAAAAGTGTGTTTCGATTGGCGACAGAAAGATAAACATCTTTACACACAAATTGCAGGGATTTATTTTTCAACATAACTCCGGGCAGCAAGCCTGCTTCAAGAAGAATTTGAAACCCGTTGCATATGCCGATAACAACTCCGCCATTGTTTGCAAAATCAATAACTGATTTCATTATTGGGGAGAAGCGGGCAATTGAGCCGGTTCTTAGATAATCGCCATAAG
Source organism: Ignavibacteriaceae bacterium (assembly GCA_019912505.1). Classification (GTDB taxonomy): domain Bacteria; phylum Bacteroidota; class Ignavibacteria; order Ignavibacteriales; family Ignavibacteriaceae; genus CG2-30-36-16. Next base: position 4,604 of record JAIOIM010000117.1, on the reverse strand, counting down.
AAAAGCCGCCCGGCAGGATTATTACATCACTTTTCTGCAGGTCGTCATCCTTATGCCAAAGAAAATTTACATCTAATCCAAAAATTTTCTTAACAGTATAATATGCATCATGGTCGCAATTTGATCCGGGAAAAACAACCACACCAAAATTAGGTTTCATCAAACTTTTTCTAAATTAAATTCGTAATCTTCCATTATTGGATTTGCAAGAAGTTTGCTGCAATATTCATTAACTTCCTTTTCAGCGGTGCTTTTATCATCGGCGTCAACCGTAAACTCTATGTATTTACCAATACGAGTTTCTTTTACGTTTGTTAGTCCTAATAGAACTGCGCCTTTTTCTACAGCCACTCCCTGAGGGTCGAGTATGGATGGTCTTCTTCTTATAATAACTGTTGCTTTAAACACTTTTGTATCCCGGTATTAATTTTTTGGGAAGAAAAAATTGATTAAGATTTTTTTCTAAACTTGTTAAAAATGTGTCTAAAAATACCAAATAGAATCATGAAAACAAAAACATAAAACAATGCGTTTCCATTTGTAATTATTAAAGCAACTGCTGAAACAAGAATGAAAATAATCAAATGCGGTTTTTCTTTTATCCCTTGCATAGTAGGTTTTGGAAGTGTATCGTATTTTATTTTACTTACCATAATAAATGAAAGCAACAATACCATCGGAATTATAAACTGATTATATGGTTCCGAATAGCCGGAGCCTTCGTTGTAATATGCAAGCACAAAACCGGCAACTGTAATAGCAGAAGAGGGGATAGGGAGACCTGTAAAATATGCTTTATCAAAACCTACTAACTGTACATTAAAACGCGCAAGACGAAATCCACCGGCAATCATTAATAAAGAACTTATTATAACGCCCCACGAATTGAACTGAGATAAATAAGTTTGATAAATTAAAAATGCAGGCGCTACTCCAAAACTTACAAGATCGGAAAGGGAATCGAGTTGAACGCCGAGCGCACTGCTCGATTTAGTAAGGCGAGCCATAAAACCGTCAAGCGCATCGAATACAGCGGCAATAAAAATTAACCATGCAGCGTATTTATAGTTCCCCTGGCTTGCGTTTATAATTGACAAAAATCCGGCAAACATATTCATTGCCGTAAACAAGTTCGGCACAACCGAGCGGGGAATGCGGGGTATGTTCATTTTTATTTTTTCTCGAACAGAATAGTTTCGCCGGCAGCCACTTTCTCTCCTTTTTTAACGGTCGGTGTCCAATCCGATGAAACGACAACATCGACACGGCTACCGAATTTAATCATCCCGAACCGTTCTCCGATATTTACTTTATCCCCTTCTTTTATATCAAACACAATTCTTCTCGCAACAAAACCCGCAACCTGTGTAAAAAATACTTTGCCGTATTTACTGGATATTCCAAATTCTGCACGCTCGTTAACTTCGGAGGCTTTATCTTCGAATGCAGCAAAATATTTACCTTCAATATATTTTACATATTCTACATTCCCGTTTATCGGTATTCTATTAACGTGTACATTTAAGGGTGACATAAAGACCGAAATTTGCCATCCTTTTTCGTTGATATATTTATTGTCAACTACTTCTTTTACAAAAAGCACTGTTCCATCGGCAGGGGAAACAACAACTGCTTCCTTTTGCGGTGTGGTTCTTTCCGGATCGCGGAAAACATTTAATGAAAAGATCAATAAAATCAGCGGTAAAATTATTAAGGCAGCTTTAATATAATTATTATGTGTAAAAAAGCTTATAGCAATACACATAAAAGTAAAAAAAGCAACTATTCCTAAAGTTGAATAACCATATTTTGTAAACATCTTTTCCTAAGCGCTTATTAAGTTCATCAACTCGTCTGTATAGTTTTTAATTTCAGACGATGTAGTTAATTTGTACGGGTTGAGCCACTTGCCTTCAGTATCGAACGGGATAATCTTTATACTTTTTGGCGAAAAATCATCCACGAGGTAAATTTTATCATCCATCACACCAAAATGGCAGCAAAACTCTGCAAGAAAGAAATTTCTTCTTTCAAAAAACGACTTCAAAACTACATTAACTTTTGAACAAATCCGAGAGATTAGTTTTAAATCCTCACTGCTGCAAATATCAAATGACACCACATGACTCTCAGAAATGAGCGTGTCTTTACAACTGCCCATATGGTATTCAAGAATAGGAAGGTTTAAATGTTCCCCTTCTTTTCGAGAGAAAATTTTTGAAGTTCTTTTATCAACAGTATTTAATACTTTTACTTGAAATGGAAATCGCTCATAGTTTAAAAACTTAAGCTTATTTCCTTCATGGTTCTTAAAAAAAGCAGAAGGTATATGATACTCTTTAAGATAGTCGAAGAAAAAAGTACTCAATGATGCAAACTTGTTGCCAAGGTTTTTGCATTTTACTTTTTTATCGGGAGAAACCTCAAAATAATCAGGGTACTCTATTATAAGAAAATCCCGGGTATCAATGTGGTTATCATTTTTCGATGATTCATCGTTCATGCTACGGATATTGTTAAGTTTTACTTCCAATTTATCCCTTCACAAATTTTAAGAGAGAAATTATGAAAAATAGGTATAAAAAGTCAATTCATTGTGTTATATTTGAGCGAAAAATTCGACAAAATGTACAATTAACTACACTTTAATTTATTATTTATTAATTATTTAGGAGATTTTTGATGAAAGGCGATATGCAAGGCATGTTAAAGCAGGTTCAGAAAATGCAAGCCGAAATGCAAAAAGTGCAAAGTGAACTCGGAAATAAAACGGTCTCGGAGGAAGCCGGAGGCGGAATGATAAAAGCTACGGCAAACGGAAATAAAGAAATAATTTCGGTTGAAATTGACCCGCAGGTAATAAATGCAGATGAAAAAGATATTCTTGAAGATTTAGTTGTGGCGGCAGTTAATAAAGCTTTGTCATCGGCTACCAAAATGGCAGAAGAAGAGATGATGAAAGTAACAAAAGGAATGATACCGCCGGGTTTAAACTTACCAGGATTCTAAATGCTGATTGCCGAACCATTACAAACTGCTATTGAAGAATTAAGCAAGCTGCCGAGCATCGGAAAAAAGACTGCTCAGCGGCTTGCCATATATATATTAAAAAGCGATTCTGATGCCGTAGAAAAATTGGTTACTTCTTTAACCGAGTTAAAATCAAAAATACGATTTTGCGACCGATGTTATAACATATCAACCGAGGAGTTTTGCGATATATGCAAAAGCCCAAAGCGCGATTCATCTTTAATTTGTGTTGTGGAAGAAGCGAGCGATGTAATTGCTATTGAAAAAACTCACGAATACAATGGACTTTATCATGTGCTTGGCGGAGTTCTGTCCCCTTTATCCGGCATTAATCCCGACTCCCTAAAAATTAGAGAGCTAATCAAACGTTTTGAGGTGGAAGAAATTAATGAAGTGATTCTGGCGTTAAATCCTGATACAGAAGGCGAAACAACATCTCTATATTTAGCTCGATTAATAAAACCTCTAAATATGAAAGTAACACGAATTGCTCGCGGGCTGCCTATTGGCGGCGACTTAGAGTTTGCTGACGAAGCAACGATAGGCAGGGCTGTACTTGGAAGGATAAGTGTATAATGAGCGAGTGGTACAAAGAGTGGTTTAATACTCCTGAGTACCTGGATGTTTATCGGCACCGTGACGATGAAGATGCAGTTAAATTGGCTGATTTAATTTTTGATGTAGCTAAACCCAAAATTGGCTCGGCTGTTTTAGATATGGCATGCGGTGCCGGACGGCATTCAATAATTTTTGCAAAGCGGGGAATGCATGTAACTGCTTTTGATTTAAGCGACAATTTACTAAAAGTAGCAAAAGAATCATCCGACGAATTAAATCTACAAATTGAATTTCTGCATGCTGATTTAAGGACATTTGAAGTACCTAATAAATTTGATCTTGTATTGAATTTATTCACCAGCTTTGGTTATTTTGAAACCGATGAAGAAAACTTTAGAGTTTTCAAGAAGGCGTATAACCATCTGGATGAAGGCGGGGTTTTTGTGTTTGACTATTTTAATGCTACTTATTTAAAAAACAATTTAGTTGATGAAAGCGTAGAGACCTTTAATAATACAAATCTTTTTCAGAAAAGAAGCATCACAGATGGCAGAGTTGAAAAAAAAATTATTATACAAAAGAATGGCTCAAGTCAGGAATTTACAGAATCTGTGAAAATGTATGATTACTCAATTTTAATTACATCGCTGCAAAAAGTTGGATTTAAAATTATGAAAACCTGCGGTGATTTTTTTGGCAATAAATTTGATGAACTGACCTCTTCCCGCGTAATAATTTTTGTTGCAAAATGAAATTTTTTTACGCAATAATGTTTTTACTTATGCTAAACGGATGCGATATTTTTAATGCACGTACAGCAGAAATACCCGATCAGCCGCGTTCAAACTACCAGCAGGCAGTTACTCCCGAATTCCTTGTTGACAATTTAATTAATTCATTAAAAGATAAAGATGCGGCTAATTATATAAACTGTTTTTCTGATACTTCGTTTACTCCAAAAAGGTTTGCTTTTTCCCCCTCCAGCGGTGCAACATCACTTTTTCCCGCATTAACTT
>JAIOIM010000116.1 GCA_019912505.1 Ignavibacteriaceae bacterium | reverse complement strand
GATAATTTTGTTACTTAATACCACATCTTTTTTTGTTCCGCCTGCTAACTGCCCGTGCACACCTGCCGCAACAGCAAACTGACTATCGATAGCCGTGTTATGCAAAACAAATTTCGGTACAAGTTCGTTTTGATTTCCAACCGGTGCATAAGTTACTGGTTGAAGTTTAACTTCACAATTCTGGTATATGTTATCAACTAATTTCGGCGTCGGCATAACAGCGCCAAACAAATCACCAAGCCGCTGTGCCGTTATCGGTCCCATTGGTATGCGGCAGTAATCGCTGTCTGAGCCGATTGCAAGGTAGTCGGGCATTACTTCATATTTAACATTATGCGAAGTTCCATTTGCATCTTGGAAAGTAGTTTCAATTTGTTTTAACAGCCGTAAAAAATTTGGAATATTGCCGGTAGAAATTTCGTTATACACCGCCGCGTCCCGCTGTGCAACCGTCATATTCATCACGTATTGCATAAACTGAGATCCAGTCTTTGATGCAGGATTTCTTGGAGGAATTGCAAGCTGTGCAGGATGACTTACATTTATTTGTATCCACGGCGTATAAGCACGCGAACCGTAATACACATATCCAATTCCCTCGTCAGCCGTGCCGGAAACCATTCCCTGTATAAAACCGTTTTTCTCTACTTGAACAGTATGTAAGATTTGCTGCAGAGGATTTTTTTTGAGGATAAATTTTATTCTACCGTTCAGTGCGGTGTACCTTATAAAGTTATTATCTTCTTCATTTACAAAAGTAAAAGAAGATGACATATAAGTTTTCATAATACGGCTGCGGTACCACGTGCCGCCTGTCGCTGATACAATCGGTTCGCCATTGTAAAGTGCAACGCTGTCATTATAAGCGATAACGCTCAAAAAATTATCGCTTGATGCATTAAGCCAGTTTATTATTTTATCACCATAATAATGCTCATACCCGTAGTTGCTGTCGAGAAATGAAATACGTTTTACATAGGAGGGTATCTGCGTGAATGCATCGAGGAAACTAAATGTAAACCTGCCGCCGCCGCTGTGCCCGGTTAATACAACAAACGGGTTATACTGGCTATATACCGACTTCAAATACTCTACAAGATTTTTAAGTATTACCCCATGGTTAGAATGAGCAGAATTCCACGCAGGCCAGCTTTTCTGAGTTGTTTCAAGATACACCGTAACAACATTATAATCGGATACATGCTGTCTCAAGAATCTTGTTTGTGCCCCGATATGTTGAATATCATAATGCCAGTCATCACCCGGCTCAAGAATTTTACCCACGGTTTGTTCAATTGTATTTCCGTTTGGTAATGCGAACAAAGCAATACCGACAGGCTTCAACGGATTAAATTCAAAAGGAGATGGAGCGTTAATATGAACTCTAATTTCGGGCGCGTAAGGGAATGTAACTGTTTGTTCTGAAAAATATGGGCTGGGAAAAAGTCCGGGCAAATACGTTTGTGAATAAGCAGAAATATTTATCAGAGCGAAAACAAAAAGGTAAAATAATTTTTTCATAATAATTTCGATTTATGATAAACATAATTTAATAAGAATTATTGAATTGATGAATCGGAATTAAATATAATTTAGTTTTTGTAAGTTTTGCAAAAGTGGGTTTTTATCCTGCCAGGTTGAAGATTGGCGGTTTTTAAGCACTCATAATCTGTGTATTAAAGATTGAGCGAAATAGAATTTTATAGGAGCGGTATTTTACCTCAACCAAATCATAGGCAAACTAATTATTGATTCGTCATTTACTATTATTTGATTAGCTGCCTGATGGTTTTGCTAAATATTGTTTTGCCATTTCGTGCGAGCGACCGTACTCCCTCATGTCAAGAAGTTTGTTATAAAACTCAATTGCTTTTTCCCTTTTCCCCTGCGCGTCATTTATCATTCCGAGATATAAATATGCGTTTATTATAAAGCCGGATTCCTCTTTACCTTCATCAAGAATTTTTGAATACTCGGCGCATTTTTCCAGAAAATAGTTAGCCGAATCAAGTTCGTTTGTGTATCGGAATTGTAATCCGATGTAATATGCGCCTTCTCGTTTTGCGTTTAGATTATTATACCCCGGTTTATTTTCATCTGCTTTTCGTAAAAAATCTTTAAACACTAAAGAAGCTGTTGCATAGTTACCCATTTTTGCAGCAACTCTTCCCTTCCATCTTTGGAAGGTCGGGTTATCAGGAAAATCAACACGAAGCATATCAATATATTTGTCCGACATGAATGCGTTATTTTCATAGCTATAATAAAGAGTAGCTAAAAAATACCGAGCTTCATATTTTGCATATTTACCGTTAAGGGCAGTATTCGTGAGCTGCTCAATTCCTTTTTGTTTGTCGCCATCCGGAAAAAATATCATCAACGGCTTTAGCATCGGGTAATCATTTGGAATTACATCAGCGTAATAATTATATATCCCGAATCCAAGCTGCACATCAATATTATTGGGGTCGAGCAGAGAGGCGCGTTCCACAATCGGCAGTGCTTCCCTGCCGTCATCGGCTGCTTTTATCCAGCTTTCGCGGTAAGCATGCAATCTGCCCCTAAAACCAATTGCGCCTCCTTTGAAAAAAAGAGCATCAATGTTTTCAGGGTCTTTATCTAATATTTCATCGCACTGGTAAATAACATCTTCAAGTTTTTGATAAAAGATATCGTCATTCGATTCATTATCGATATCTAAAAGTATTTTCCACCAATCTATCATCGCTAAAAAAAATCTTCCGGCAGGATGACTTGGATAATCTGCCATCAACGAACGAAAAGTTACTGCGGCGCTATCAAACTTAATATTATAAATTTGTTTAATTCCTTTGGTGGCAGCAGCGTCAAAATTACTGTCCTGCGGGAAGACTGAAACAATAAATAATAACGAAAATATTATAATTTGTTTTTTCAAATTTTTACCAAAATAATTTTACAAAAAAGCGGAGACAATGTCTCCGCCTTATACAACCTATACAAACTTAAAGTTGCATAGTAAATTTTTGTCTTTCTAAAAGTATATTTTATCCATTAAATATTTACCGATCATATCTATTCCAACTCTTACCTGTCCCATCGAGTCGCGCTCTCTAACAGTTACAGTTTGGTCTTCAAGAGTTTGTGTGTCAACCGTTATACAAAAGGGCGTGCCTGCTTCGTCCTGGCGGCGGTATCTTCTACCGACAGCGCCTTTATCATCGTAAAATACTTTGAAGTTTTTACGAAGACCCGATTCAATTTTTCTTGCTATCTCTGGCATACCGTCTTTATTAACAAGTGGAAATATTGCAGCTTTAATTGGAGCAAGTTTCGGATGAAAACGAAGTACGGTTCTTGTTTCATCGTTTACCGCTTCTTCATCGTAGGCATCAATTAAAAATGCCATAAACGAACGGCTTGCGCCAGCCGAAGTTTCAATAATAAACGGGACGAATTTTTCTTTAGTTTCTTCATCAAAATATTTTAATGACTTTCCGGAAAATTTTTCGTGTCGGCTTAAATCAAAATCTGTTCTGTTATGTATGCCTTCCATTTCGCCCCATCCGAAAGGAAATTTGTACTCAATATCGGTAGCTTCTTTTGCATAATGAGCAAGTTTATCAGCCGGATGATCGTGGTAGCGAAGATTTTCTTCACTCATACCAAGCGAGATGTACCATTGAAGGCGTTCAGATTTCCAGTAATCGTACCACTGTTTATCGTCAACGGGTTTTACAAAAAACTGCATTTCCATCTGTTCAAATTCGCGGGTTCTAAAAAGAAAATTTTTTGTATTTATTTCGTTACGGAATGCTTTGCCTATTTGCGCTATACCGAATGGCAGTTTCTGCCGCGATGCACCCTGCACATTCAGGAAGTTCACAAAAATTCCCTGTGCTGTTTCGGGTCTTAAATAAACGGCGGCGCCCGAGTCTTCAACCGGTCCCATAAAAGTTTTAAACATCAAATTAAACTGGCGGGCTGCGGTAAATGATTCTTTTGTGCCGCACTGCGGACAGTTCATTTCACCAAGAACTGCTTTGCTCAAATCAGCATCTTCTATCATAACCTCAAAGGCGGCAGCGGCTTTTGTATCGCCCTGACCTTCCGCATTATCAAAGATGGTATTAAATTTTTCAAGAAGCGGATCTCCGGTAAGTTTTTCTTTTACGGCTTCGAGTGTTTTTCTTTTTTTCTTTTCGTTTACCTGTTCGGCAAATGTATCAAGCCGAAAGCGCGCCTTACACTGTTTACAGTCAATCATCGGATCAGTAAAATTTTCAACGTGACCCGATGCTTCCCAAACGCGGGGATGCATAAGTATAGAAGCGTCTAATCCCTCCACGTTTTCGCGGAAGGTCATAAACTTCCACCACTCTTCTTTTATATTTTTTAAAAGTTCAACGCCAAGCGGACCGTAATCCCAGCAGCCGTTTAAACCTCCATAAATTTCGCTCGACTGAAATACAAAGCCTCTTCTTTTAGATAAAGAGACCACTTTTTCTATTATATCATTTTGATTTTTTTTTTGTTTTTCGATGACGAATCCTCCAAAAGTTCAATTTTTTTTCGATGCTAATATAGTAAAATATGCAAAGCCGAAAGTAATCTTTTTTCTGCCGTATAGGATGTTTAACTTGCTGCACGAGGGATATATTGCTTTACAAACCTGATGATAACTCATTAAGACTTTTTATAAGAAGCGATTTTATTTTTTTATGTTCCCCGGTTAAACTCCCATATTTTTCTTCAACAGCTTCAAGAAGGGTGAGTGAATTTGCAATGTAATTTAACAGCAAGATATTGGCATATCTGGTTTTGGGTGTAGATTTTTTTTTGAGCACTTTTAAATGCGATATAATTGTTTGTAAATCGCCTCTATCAATTGGTCCAGAAACTGAAGCTGCGGCGCCGTTCTTTTTTATGTTCTTTAATGTTCCGAGAATGATCGGTTCCAGCAAAGCATAATAATCTTGAGTGCTTATGTTTGCGTTAATTGCAGACTTTTCGGCGCTAAACAATATGCCCGATAAAAAATTACTTGCAGCAACACCGCTGATGTGGTAAAATACTTTTTCATCCTTTTTTAATTCAAACGGTTTTAATCCAATTGTTTCGGCGAGTTGAAAAAGTATTTTGCGTGCCTTCTCACTATCCGTTTCAACAGCGGCATAACAACCCCTAAAGTTAACCGGCAGCCTTGAAGGAAAGGTAAACATTATATGGAACGATGCGGTTATAGCTTCCTTAGCTTGTAACGCAGAAAGTAAGGATGAATTATGAGTGCCCGAAATATGAACGAATAACTTATCTTTAAATGAGAATCTGTTAGAAACAATTTGTTCGGCAGTCTCAGCAATTTTGTCATCCGGCACGGTAAGAAAAATTATTTTTGATGTTTTAGGTATGTCTTCAATTCTGTCTGAATAATTTTTTAACGAGTAAGCGGAAGCAATTTTTTTTGCCGATTTGATATTCCGGCTTATTATTGTTGTTACATTAAGTTTACTTTTGCAAAAAGATTTTATGATTGAAGAAGCGGCTTTACCTGCCCCGATAAAAGTTATCTCGCTTTTTATGTCGATCATTTATTTCCCATATATAGCAGCCGAAAGATACCCCACAACACGGCTGTTATCCCCCGAAGTATCCCCGGAATCGGTGCGGTTAAGAATGATTGAATGGTTTTTCCCCAATATCTCTGCGGCGTTCATCATAGCGACAATAGGTCCGGCGCCGCAAGCTTCACATCTATTATTTTCCACATCGTTTTGAAGTTGAGTAAAGTTAAAATCTATTATCCTTTTTTCCACAAGAGCATCAAGTTTTGCTGCTTCTGCTTTTGAATTAAAATGGGAGAGATCAGAACTTGCAACAATCAACGTGTTATCATCCGCAGCCGAAGCAATTTGTTTTGCAGTTTCTTTTATTACCTCCGGCGCTTGATCCCCCATAACAATAGGCACAATTTTAAAATTGGTTAATACCATCTGCAGAAAGGGAATCTGAACTTCAACAGCATGTTCATCATCATGCCCTTTGGTGCCTGTAAAAAGATATTTACTTCCGGCAGTAAGTTTGATTGCCATCTCTTTATCAATTTCCACTGCGCCGAGAGGAGTTTCATATGCATCGCCGCTGTAGATACATGCGCCATAAAAATATTCGCGGTGGCTCGGCGAAAGGATAATAACGGTTTTGTAATTTTTGTTTTTTATTGTGTTGTAAGCATAAGCCGCTGTGCTGCCCGAATATATATAACCTGCGTGTGGAGAAACCAATCCGATTATATTTTCAGGAATTTCGCGCGGCTGAGAAATATCGAGCAGAGTTTTTATCTGAGTCATCAACTCATCTTTATCGGAGGGATAGAACATTCCTGCTACAGCAGGCTTTCTACTAACCGCCATAAGTTCTTTTCCTCTTACCGATCTCAGAAAAAACAATTGCACCGAATACGTTTATGTTCAACATTCTTTCACGCCAGGCGAAAGAATCCATCCCGGCTTTTTCGCAGAGAGCCGATAAAAATTGCGCTGTCGTTAAATTATGGTCAACAGCAACTTGTGGTAAAAGAACGCCGCGGTGCTGGGGTTCTTCCAATATCAATCCGTGTTGTCCTATAATTATATCCTCGTAAACACGAATAGGCTGTGGTGGTGTGAGAACCGAAATTTCGATATTGACATGCTCCATTTCGGAAAGAGTTAGCGGCGAAAACCGGGGATCATTTGTGGCTGCTTGTTGGGCTGCATCGCACACCGTGTCAAAAATAGCATTCTCGGAAGATAAGTAACCAATGCAACCTCGCAGTTGTCCGCCGATAGTAAGAGTAACGAATGCACCGGCTTTCATCAACAAATTTGGATATTCGCTATACTCAATGGTAGTACGCGGAACCTGCCGGAATAGAGATAGAATAGATTCTCTGGCGGCTAACAAAAGGATACCTTTATCGGAATTTGTTAATTGCATATAGCTCCCGGGTTGTTAAAAAATTTTGTAAACTAAAACTATTTCTTTTTCCTTGAGCAAAAAAAGGAAATCATCCTTTATAAAAAATGAGTCGGGTATGTAAACTTTTATTTTTTTATTTAACGTCTCTTTAAAAATAACTCTTTCACGGTTAATTTCAATAATTTTAATAATATTCGTTAATGCCCCGCCCTCTTCGGCAATATGATAATTAATGAATAAAAGTCCATTTTTTTCTGCAGAATAAATATACCCGGATATATTGTTTTCTTCCTTTTCTTTTAAAAATATTCCGGTTGCCTGCAAACTTGACTCAGCTATTTCGGGGAAAATATAATTGCTAAAATCTTTTTCATGTTCTTCTTTCTTTTGGTTAACATAACTAAAATCCCCGCCTAATTCTTTTTTTACATCTCCGCTTTCCCCATCCAATAAAAAATACTCTTTCCCATCAAAATTATTTTTATAGGCGTAGATATCGTCTTCCGCAGAAAATAAAAAACTCATCTCACTGTTTGCCCAAAGAATTTTTTTTTTGGTAATTGAAAAAGCGGTTATCCCTTTGTGCCAGGGCAAATCGGGTTTTGCAAATTTGTGCAAATAAATAAGATCATTATTTACTTCTTCTATACCGAGCCAAAACTTTTCGTCAAACTGAAATTCTTTGAAAAGCAGTTTTCCGTTTTCAAGATTGTAACACGAATAATATGCCTGCTTGTTATCAACATCCCTTGTTTCAATTACCAGTTTGTTAGTTTCCGAAATTAGAAGCCGCCAAATCTGTTTCTTATCTGTAAAACTAAAATATTTTTTTAATGAAGTCATATCGTTCTTTAGAATCTGCGGAAAATTTAAGCGTAATATACAAAACGTTCGCCAAAATTTTTCTTGATTCAACAATATAA
>JAIOIM010000014.1 GCA_019912505.1 Ignavibacteriaceae bacterium | reverse complement strand
ATTGATATTTTTAAAAGGGCAAATTTGGTTAATTGCAAAAGCACAAACTACAACCAATTTTGCTGCCAGCGCATTACTAAGCGCATACAGTTCCGACTTTTTATTCAGCTCGGCAACTGGCTATCTCCCTGTAAAAACACTTGGAGTTACCGAAACGACATATGACTTAAATTTAGGTGATGCTATTGATTTTAGGGATAAAGCATTTTTGCGTGAAGCTGATTTGAAGCTAACCGCGCATTATAAATCTCCCGCAACAAATCCATTTGATATTGAAGTTAAAGATTTAAAAGTAATTGGACGGCGCAATACCGGACAAACAATAACTTTGGCTTTCAATAATAATCCTAATTTAACACTTCGTTTTAAAAACGGAACTTTTGATACAAGTTTTACAAACCTAAACAGTAATGTAAATGAGTTTTTAACATTTCTACCCGATCAGGTATCAGTTAGTGCAGAATATATTATGAACCCCGATGATGATCATACTTATCATACTGCAACCAATCAGGACAGCGTTAATTTTGAAACATCGTTTACTTCGAGAAGTTTCTTCGCGCTAAAAAAATCAACAATTACCGATACCACTGAGGTTGAACTTTCTGATGACGACCGCGACCGAATCCGTGATGGACGAGGTGCAAACTTAACCGTTGAAATAGATAACGGAATACCGCTAACTTCATGGTTAAAGGCTGATCTCGTTGACAAAAATTATAATCTATTATTTACTGCAACCAAAAACGCCGGTAAAGATTCTTTATATTTTCTTGGTGCACAAATAGGTAGTAACGGTGAAGTTTCTACAAATACCTTTAGTACAACTACAATTCAATTAGATTCATCACAAATTCAAAAATTTGCTGATGCAAGATACTTGATATACTCAGTAAGTGTTAGAACCAGGGATGCGTACAATAACCCTCCTCCCACAGTTGCTTTACGAGGCAAACAAAAATTAACTGTGAAAGCTTTCGGCGGAGTTAAATATTTTGTTAAACCAGATGATAAAGAATAGGAGGCGGTAAAATGAAAAACTTAATTATAACAACCCTAATATTTATATTTGCCTCCTCTATCACTTTTGCTCAATTCGGCTCTGCCGGTACAGTAGAAGCACGGTCGATGGGTATGGCTAAAACTTATAACGCTACTACACGCGGTGTAATGTCAATAGGCATCAACCCCGCAAACTTAATCTATAATAAACCTGATGATATTGAATTAGCAACCGTTCTGCCTCTTCCTATGGTTACGCTTAGGTCAGGTACCGACTTTATGTCAATTGACGAAGTGAATTATTACTTCGGCGGTGTTGACGGTAAAGCTAGGACACTAACTGCCGATGATAAAAAGAATTTTAATGATCTTTTTAAAGACGGCGGCTTCATATTTGCAAATGTTGCAACACGGTTATTAACTGTTTCTTACAACTCAACGCCGGATATTGGAGCGTTTGCGTTCTCTATCAACGATGTTATAGGCGGAAAATTTTATTTGCCGCAAGCACTTGTTGATATTGCTTTATCCGGTAACCCCACAGGTAAAACCTATAACTTTGATGATGCAGATGCTAAGGCGTGGTGGCTTAGAAATTATTCTTTGTCATACGCCAGAGAAATACCGGAAATTCCTCAAACAATTTTTGACAAAATTGGAGCAGGTATTACATTAAAATTAGTACAGGGCTTTGCCTATGTTGGTGTAGAACATGCTAACACTAATCTTACTACCGGTACGAATAATACAATTTCCGGTACTGCCGATTTTCTTTCGTACACAGCTTTCAGCGAAGACTTTGGCGTAAAGTATGATTTTGATAGCGTTGACACTGAATCCAATATGGGACTTTTTCCTTCTTCAGCCGGTAACGGTTTTGGATTTGATATTGGATTTACGGCAGTAATGGATAAGTGGAATTTTGCGCTTGCCATTACCGATATCGGTAGTGTTACATGGAAAAATCATGCCGCGCAGTTTGTTGCTACAGGCGATTTATATATAGATGACTTTACTAGCGAAGCGCAGCGTGATACTTTAGCAGATAAAATAAAAGGTAAGGCATCACCAATTGGTGAATTCTCCACAAGCCTTCCAACTGCATTAAGATTGGGTGCTTCTTACATGCTTGATGGAGAAGATGATGCAATACCCGGTACGTTGCTTTTAGCCATAGATTATAATCAAGGTTTTAATGAGATGCCCGGAAACTCAAAATCACCAAGATTTTCACTTGGAACCGAATGGAAACCTATGGATTATGTTCCGTATGTAAGAATGGGTTTCTCATTTGGCGGTGCCGATGGATTTAATTGGGGCTTTGGTTTAGGCTTCGATGCAGGTATTGTTGAATTTAATTTAGCAACCTCAGACTTCCAGGCTTTTGTTGCGCCCGGTTCTGCAAAGTACGTTTCAGTTGCTATAGGATCGCGCTGGAAATTTTAGTGATTAATATTTCTTAAAAAAAACCTCCGTTGTTTGTACATCGGAGGTTTTTTTATTTGTGGCAGAAACTATTGTCTTATTCTCGGTAGATTGATGAGCGCAGCCGCCAGAAAAACTATGTTTGCTAACCAAGCTGTAAGAAGGGGATCGAGCGCACCGTTTTTACCGAATGCCTGACTAATCTTCATGAAAACAAGATAAATAAACGTAACAAGAATACTTATACCTACCTGCACAGCAAGACCACCTTTACGTTTATTTGCAGAAATTGGCAAACCGAAAAGCACAACAATTAAACTTGTTACAGGAAATGAAAATCGTGAATAGTATTCTATAAGTGTACTATTAGCACTGTTACCTGCCTGCCGTTGAGCATCAATTAATTTTTTTAGCTCATTCAAGTTCATCTCTTCTGGTTTTGTCTGCTTGGACAGCAGCTCCTGCGGTGTAAAATTTAAATTGTCTATTGTTAATGTTGTAAAATAAAATGCATCCTCATCATTCCCTTTAAAAATTCTTTTAACACCATTTTTTGCTACCCACTTATTTGAAGTAGAATCAAAAGCTAAAAGGTTTGCATCGATCCGTTTAATCATTTTTGTCAAATCTTGCTTATCGAACTCCTGTATACTTACGCGTGTTGCCTGGTTTCTCGAATTATCAAAGTATGATATATTCACTATCCGGTTTCGGCTGTCCTGAAAAAAAATGTTGCTTCCCGAATAAATAAATCCGCGTTTCAGATATTCCATTTCAATACCAATTTTGGTTTTGTTTGCCATTGGAACAAGATAACCAGTAAAGTATATCGAGAACAAACTAATAAAAAAAGTTGTAATCAAAAACGGAAGCATAAACCTGTACATACTTACCCCGCTTGCTTTTATTGCTGTAAGCTCGCTGAGGTTTGACGCTTTCCCCGCAGTAAACAACGCTGCAAATAAAACCGCCACCGGCAGCATCAGCTTTATTATTTCGGGGGAAAAGACAATGTAATAGTGAAGTATAATTTGGAAAGGAACGTTGAGATCGATAAAATCATCAAGGTTTTCCATCATATCTATTACAACAAAAATTAATGTAAAAGCAATCAAACCAAATAAAATTGTTTGTACGAATTGTTTTATTAAATACTTATCGATTAATTTCATCTATTGCTTTCCGCTCTCATTATCGTCTTCGGCGCGCCATTGTTTTGGGATTAATTTTTTTAAGAAATCGAAGTTAATTGTAACTGTTTCTTGCACGGCTTTGTATGTTAAAATTATACCGGCAATACATATTACAATGTTTGCCGACCACATTCCCCAAAAGGGAGCAAAGAAATTTCTCTCCGCTAATTTTTCGCCGCCAATTAAAAATGCCCAGTAAATTAAAAAGAAAAACAAACTTATACTTGCCGCAACCCCAAAGCCGCCTTTCCGAGTCATTGTGCCAAGCGGTGCACCAATCAAAACAAATACTAAACACGCAGCCGGCAGGGCATATTTTTTGTAGATTTCAACATCATACTTATCTATTTCACCCTGCACATATTCAATTCGTTTTAGGTTTGAAACAATAACATTTTTTGCAGTTTTAATTTTTTCAAGAGCGCGTATGTATATTAATTCTTTATCTTGCACAACAGACTGCTTTATATTTAATGATGTTGAAGCGGAATCAATATAAAAATATCTTTTTGTTTCAGTTGTCAATACATTTTTAAATTCCAATTTACTTTTAAGTAAGCTGTCAACAATCGCATTCATTGCCGATGTACTAAGTTCCCTTTCTCCTCTCGGTCCCTCGGGTCCGCTCTGTTGAAAAGAAAATTGATCGGCGTTCATTGCAATACGATGACTTTCAAAAACTAACTTGCGGTAAAGATTTGTGCCGGCTGCATCCGACTCGTGTATTTCACCGTTTTGTAAATCCATAATAAGTTTTGTTTGATCCTTAGAAAAATAAATTTTCCCTGTTCGCGCAGTTACTATATTTATTTTTGTCGGGTTTGTATAATCGTATAATGTTACTGTTCCAAGTTTTCCACTCTTCTGATCAATTTCGCGCGCGAGTATTGCATAATTAGGTACTTCCTGCGAAAATATTCCGGGTTCGAGTGAAAGAGTTGGCTTTTTTCTTGAGATATCCTGTCCCAAAACTTTTGCCTGATGATTGGCATCGGGCAAAACATCATTATTAAAAACAAATAATAAATAACCAATAATTAAACCCGCAATTAATACCGGGGTCATCATTTTATACAGACTAGTTCCAGATGATTTAATAATTGTAATTTCATTGTTTTGCGACATGTTGCCGAAAGCCATTAATGTGCTCACTAATGTAGCCATCGGTATAACAAGTACAACCATCCAGGCAAGGTTAAGCACTATAAGTTTTATAATTACCCATGTATCAAGTCCTTTGCCAACTAATTTATCAGCAAACTTCATCATAAATTGGAGTATAAAAATACACATGAGCGTGAAAGCTGAAAATAAGAATGGTGCAATATGGTTGCGAAGTATATATCTGTATAAAATCATATACGTAATATAGAAAAGCGTTAAAAGTTTAACAAGGAAGCGCGTGGTACCGTTAACTGTTTGTTAATTTTATTATATTTAAAAACGCTTGAGGTTATTTTTTGATGAAACACATAGTAGTATTTTTTATAACAATTTTGTTTTTTACCGGTTGTGCCGAAAATAAAGTAAAAGTACTTTTAGAGGCACCGGAAGCGGAATTTTTTCCAAGATGGATTATGGATGATTCTTTGCATTCCGATCAAACATCCGGTATTACGTTTATCGGTGAAGTAGGAGAGAGCAACTACTTTCTTCTCGCAGATGATGTGGGCGGACTGAATAGACTAACTATAACTTCCGATACTATTTTTAAGATTGACAAAATCAGTTTTAGCAGTAATGTAATTGCTTTTTTCGATACATTCCCTAAACCCGATTTTGAAGAAATAGGATACGATAAAATACAAAACAAGCTTTTCCTCTCGATTGAAGGGAATAATTATGGAAAAAGGAACTCCAAACGAAAAGAAATTGACATTACATCCTTTGCAGGAATTTATGAACTTGAATTCAAAGATAAAAATATTTTTGCCGACACTTTAGTTTCAATAAAGAAATTGAATATTCAGCCAAAGGAAAAGTTTTACGAGTTCGTAAAATCAAATATCGGCTTTGAAGGGTTTGCGTTTGATGACGATTATTTTTATGCCGGGTTGGAAGGTTTTTCTGAACAAAATATTTTTGCCGACAGTACAATAATTTATATCATCGATAGGGGTACAAAAAAAATTGTAAAAGTAATTAATGAGTCCGCTCTAAAAAGCTACAAATAAGCAGCTTTGTTTTTTGCTGTTTTTTTTGAAAAAAACTGTTGATTAAAAAATATTTTGGCATTTATTTTCAAAATATACTTAAGCCTATATTTATTTTTTACTTTTTATCCAG
>JAIOIM010000115.1 GCA_019912505.1 Ignavibacteriaceae bacterium | reverse complement strand
TTGTAAACATCACAAATAAAAACGGTTTTTATTTTGTCCGCTTTTACGACTTCCAACCTTCACATTGGAATTTTAATATTTTGAAGTTTAATGCCCAAAAACCGGCAGAGCGCGAAATAGTTACCACAAATTTATTCCCTTATTCATCAGAGCATTTTCATAATGCGTTATCTCAAAATCATTTTGTAAATATAAAATTATATTCTTCTTTGTCGTTTGCAAAATTTGATGAGTTTGAATCGAAAGATTTATTTGTCTGTGCAGGAAAAGCTTGATGCGAGTTTATAAATGTTAAATATTATTTTTCCTTTATTTTTAAGAATAAGTTATTACCAAAGCGGCTATTAACTTCCTGATTTTTTATTTATTTTCGTTTGAATTTATAGAGCAATTATTTTGAGTACCGGAGTTTAGTTTTGACCAGCGAAGAACTTAATGAATTATTAGACGAGGCTTACGAACACCTGCGGCAGGGCAGATACAGGATGGCGCTAACATCTGCAAAACGTGTGCACGAGAAGCGCCCGGAAGATTTTAATGCCGTCTGCTGTTTAGCCTGGGCTACTTTAGAAAACGGAAATCCTTACCAGGCATTGGAACTTGCAAATCTTGCGGTTCAAATAAGCCACGAAGCGGTTGACAGCCGGCTGTACCGGGGTTTCCTATTAATGCGTATGGGTTTATTCGAGGGTGCAATTTCCGATCTTGATTGGACAATAGAAAAAAAACCGGTTTTACTCTCCTGGGCTCATTTAAATAAAGCGCGCGCTCTTGCCGGTCTTGAGCGTTACTTTGAGGGTCTTGAAGAAATAGATAAAGCCATTGAAATTGATGGCGGTGAAAACAAAAAAATATTAAGTGTACGCGAGTGGTTTCGCAAAGTATTAGGGTATAATGAAAAATTCTTCAGCGGAATTTTTAATAAGAAAAAATCGATGCTCGAAGAAGCCGAAGCAGCGCTTCACCAAAAAGAGTACTGGTTTACCATTTGGGCTGCCCGCGATTGTTTAAATTCCCCAACTCTGCAGGATGAACATAGACACGCACACATATTAGTACTTGAGGCGTTACTTGGAATGTTTCAGTTACGCACAGCAGAGGAACATGCACGTAATCTAAAACCTTTTTTAGGGGAGGAAGAGCGATTTCAGGATGTTTATCAAAGAATACTTAAAACCACAGCGTCACTGCGCAACGAACCCAAAATAGAAGAAGAATTAATTTTTCCCGGAAAAATCCGCACTGATTTTGAACGTTATCCAAACCAGCTCTTTAATTTATTTCACGCTAAATTATTTGATTATGTTGAGAGTAACTATTCAGGAAAACGTACCTATCTATTGAAGTTTATGGAAGGCAATGTCCGATACATTGGGTTAGAAGTTTGTATCGACAACCCTTTTTACGGTAATAAAAATATCAATATTGATGGAACAGTTGCATGGTATTTAAATAATCTTCAAATAGGCAAGCACGATTTTATTCTTCAAATAAAAAAAGAATGGCAAGTGCTGGAGTTTGTCCAGAGTTGGGGCTCTGACACACATCAGTACTGGCAGCGCGGGCAGGGACGTGTAGAAATATTTCTTAATAATGTACCTGTAGCTTGTCGGTGGTTCGGAATAGATGAGAGTGAAGTTGTAAACTTCGAAAAATCTGAAGTTGGTGACGGCAAAGTTGAAAATTACGAAATTCAAACAACCGAACAACCTAACATGGTAAAGGAAGCATCCGAAAAACCGCAAGAAGTAAAATCACTTGAAGAATTGCTCGAAGAGTTAAACGGTTTTACGGGTCTTCAAAATGTAAAGCAATCGATGAAAGATTTTGTTGATTACTTACAATACATAAAGGAAAGGAAAAAGCTTGGTTTAAAAACCTCCGATGATCTTTCAGTCCATGCGGTTTTTCTTGGAAACCCGGGTACCGGTAAAACCACGGTGGCTCGGCTGCTCGGAAAAATATTCAAAGCGATGGGACTATTGCGCAACGGACACGTAATTGAAGTTGACAGAGCCGGACTTGTCGGGCAGTTTATAGGAGAAACTGCACAAAAAACAGATAAAGTAATTACTGAAGCATTGGGCGGTTTATTATTTATTGATGAAGCTTATAATTTAAAAAAGAGCGGGGGGCAAAACGATTTTGGACAGGAGGCAATAGACATACTTTTGAAACGTATGGAAGATAAAGCCGGCGAGTTTGTTGTTATTACCGCCGGTTATCCGGAGGAAATGCAAAATTTTCTTAGCTCCAACCCTGGTTTGAAATCTAGGTTTAGCCATTTCTTTACGTTTGAAGATTATACTCCGGACGAAATGGTTGAAATATTAAAACACTTTGCTCAGAAAGAGGAGTACGCGATATCGGCTGAGTCGTTAAAACTAATTAAAAAAGAATTTGTAAATCATTACCGAAAAAGAGACGCTTCATTTGGTAATGCGCGGCTTGTCCGAAATTATTATGTCGAAGCCAAACTTCAATTAAGTAAACGGGTGCTTCGTATGCCGGAAGAAGCACGCACAAAAGAAGCGATGGCAACAATTGATTCTGAAGATATTGTTGCAATTTTACAAACCATTTCTACAAAATTAGTCAATTTTGATATCGATGAAGAGGCACTCGTAAAATTGTTAAATAAACTTAACAGCCTTTCGGGTTTAACATCGGTTAAAAAGGAAATAAATGAAATTGTAAAACTTGCCCGTTTTTATATTGAACAGGGTGAAAACCCGAGGGAAAAATTTTCATCACATTTTTTATTCCTTGGTAACCCTGGTACCGGTAAAACAACAGTGGCAAGGTTGTTCAGCGAAATTTACAACGCACTTGGTATTTTAGAAAAAGGACACCTAATTGAAACAGATAGGCAGGGATTAGTTAGCGCGTATGTGGGACAGACCGCTATTAAAACGACAGAAATAATAGATAAAGCCGTCGGCGGCACTTTATTTATTGACGAGGCTTATACCTTAACAAAAAAGGGAGATTCAAATGATTTTGGAAATGAGGCAATTGATACTCTTTTAAAAAGAATGGAAGACGACAGGGGTAAATATATGGTAATCGCTGCCGGTTATACAGGGGAAATGCAGAGGTTTATTGAAAGTAACCCCGGATTAAAAAGTCGCTTTACCCGTCAATTAGATTTTGAAGATTACACACCCGGAGAATTGTTTGAAATTGCTTCGCTTAGTTTTGCAGAAAAAAATTATGTTTTAGAAGAAGATACTATCGAACCGTTAAAAAAATATTTTGAAAAAATCTTTGCCTCTCGCGATAAATATTTCGGTAATGCGCGAATGGTCCGTAATCTTGTTGAGAACACTTTAAAAAATCATTTATTAAGAATTGCTGATTTCCCGCCGGCAGAGCGGCATGAAGAGGTTATGAAAGTAATTACGCTCCAGGATATGAATGAATTTATTTCACTGCCGAATGAAAAAGCAAATGTAAAAATTGAAGGTGACCCTGTTCTGCTTGATCAGTACTTGCTTGAACTTAATGAAATGGTTGGACTTGAAAGTGTTAAGCTGAGTATTTCAAAATTATTAAGCAGTTTAAAAGTTGCAAAGCTTCGCAAAGAGCGTGGACTGAAAATTATTCCTAAAAATCTTAACTCTGTTTTCGCAGGCAGCCGGGGCAGCGGCAAAACTACAGTAGCAAAAATTTATGGAAAAATATTAAAGGAGATGGGCATACTTGAGAATGGGCATTTAATAACTACAGATGCAAATAGTTTAGTCTCAGCGTACCATGGGCAAACCGCAGAAAAAACGGAAGCTCTTGTTAAGAAGGCTTGCGGGGGGGTATTGTTAATTGAGGAAGTTTATAATCTCGGTTTCGGACTTAACGAACCGGGTTATGAAGTTTTTAATATTATATTAAATCGGAATAACAACGAGGAAGAAAATTTTGTTACAATAATTGCCGGTTTCGAAGAAGAATTAAAAAATTATCTCTCACGGTATTCAGCACTTCAAAACCGTTTTCCTAATTACTTTTTGTTTGAAGATTTTACTCCCCGACAGATGCTAGAAATAGCTCTTGCAATATCTTCAAAGCACGGTTATAAGCTTGATGAAGGAGCCTGGCAGCTCTTATTAGAAATATTTAATAAAATGTACGACAACCGCACTTACACTTTTGGTAATGCGGTAACGGTTAAAAATATTTTTTATAAAGTTATAGCTAACCAGGAAGAAAGAATCCTGGTTCTTCACAGAGTAAAGGATGAAGATTTGACAACTATACTTTTTAGCGATGTAGATAAAGTTGATTTAACGGAGTTTCAGTAATCTCTACTGTAATTATTCAACATAAAATTAAAAAGGAGTGTTATGAAAGATGAATTTTTAGTTGCTGCAATAGCTGAAGCAAAAAAAGGGCTTGGCGAAGGGGGCATACCAATCGGTTCTGTTTTGGTAAAAAACGGAAAAATAATCGGCGGCGGACATAATAAAAGAGTTCAGGAACTTAACCCGATGATACATGCAGAAATCGATTGTCTGATGAATGCCGGCAGGATCGGCTCATACAGAGGTACGGAACTTTACTCTACTCTTATGCCATGTTACTTGTGTGCTGGCGCTGTTGTTCAATTCGGCATAAAAAAAGTTTATGCCGGCGAATCGGTTACTTTTGACGGCGCAAGAGAATTTATGGAATCGCACGGTGTGGAAGTTATAGATTTAAACGATGAGGAGTGCATTTTAATGATGAGGGGTTTTATTGCTAAAAATCCTGAACTCTGGAATGAAGATATAGGCGAATTATAAAAAAAGGCGAGGTAAAAACCTCGCCTTTAATTTGCAAATTGCGAAACAGGGGATTAGTACATTCCGCCCATGTCGCCCATACCACCGCCCGGCATTGGAGGCATCCCAGATTCTTTTTCTTTCTTCTCATATACAACTGCTTCAGTTATAATGAGTAACGAAGATACAGAAGCTGCATTTTCTAACGCGGTTCTGGTAACTTTTGTAGGATCGATAACGCCAGATTTAATTAAGTTTTCATAAACTTCTTTAGCTGCGTTAAAACCAAAGTCATCTTTTCCGTCTCTAACTTTTTGAAGAACAACCGAGCCGTCTACGCCGGCATTGTTTACAATCTGTCTTAAAGGTTCTTCGAGAGCTTTCATAATTATTTTAACACCGGTGTTCTGATCGATGTTTTCACCTTTTAAATTTTCAATAACTTTTATGGCTCTTACAAAAGCAACGCCGCCGCCTGCAACAATACCTTCTTCAACTGCAGCGCGTGTAGCATGAAGTGCATCTTCAACGCGTGCTTTCTTCTCTTTCATTTCAATTTCGGTTGAAGCGCCTATTTTAAGAACCGCAACACCGCCGGAAAGTTTTGCTAATCTTTCCTGAAGTTTTTCTTTGTCGTAATCGCTTGTTGTTTTTTCAATCTGAGCTTTAATTTCATTAATTCTCTTTTTAATATCATCGCTAGTTCCGGCACCCTCAACAACAGTAGTATTGTCTTTATCAATTACTATTTTTTTAGCTGTACCAAGATATGAAACAGTTGCGTTTTCTAATTTGAAACCGCGTTCTTCACTTATAACAGTACCGCCGGTAAGAACAGCAATATCTTCAAGCATTGCTTTTCTTCTGTCGCCAAAACCTGGAGCTTTAACTGCTGCAACTTTTAGAGTTCCGCGAATTTTATTAACTACTAATGTAGCAAGTGCTTCACCTTCAAGATCTTCGGCAATTATTAAAAGAGAGCGTCCCTGTTGTGCAACTTTTTCAAGTACAGAAAGGAGGTCTTTCATTGCAGAAATCTTTTTATCGTGAATTAAAATGAAAGGATCTTCAAGGATTGCTTCCATTGTTTCGGTATTGGTTACAAAGTAAGGCGAAAGGTAACCTCGGTCAAACTGCATACCTTCAACTACTTCAAGACCGGTTTCTGTACCTTTTGCTTCTTCAACTGTGATAACGCCGTCTTTACCGACCTTTTCCATTGCGTCAGCAATTAAATCGCCGATAGATTTATCGTTGTTAGCTGATATAGAACCAACCTGTGCGATTTTCATTTTTGCCTTCAACCTCGCGGCTGATAGATTTTAAATATTCAACAACTTTAGTTACTGCTAAATCGATTCCTCTTTTTCAATCCATTGGGTTGGCGCCGGCAGTTACGTTCTTCAAACCCTCTCTATAAATTGCTTGAGCAAGAACGGTAGCTGTTGTAGTTCCGTCACCGGCAACATCGCTTGTTTTTGAAGCAACTTCGCGTACCATCTGTGCGCCCATATTTTCTACTGCGTCTTCGAGTTCTATTTCTTTAGCAACCGACACACCGTCTTTTGTAACAGTAGGCGCGCCGAATTTTTTTTCTAATATAACATTACGACCCTTGGGTCCAAGTGTAACTTTAACAGCATTAGCTAATTTATCCACACCTTTTTTTAGCTTGGTGCGTGCTTCGCTGTCGAATTCAATTAATTTTGAAGCCATTATTTATTTCTCCATTTATTTATTTCAAAAAAATCTATTAACCAATTTTTGCGAAAATATCGCTTTCTCTCATTATCAAATATTCTGTTCCTTCAACAGTAACTTCCGTACCGCTGTATTTGCCGTATAAAACTTTATCGCCAACTTTTAGTTCCATCTTTACAACTTTTCCATCTTCGGCAATTTTGCCCGGTCCAATTG
>JAIOIM010000114.1 GCA_019912505.1 Ignavibacteriaceae bacterium | reverse complement strand
CTTTATTTGTCCATTTATCTTTTGCATAATTAAGATAGAGATGCATCTGTCCGGCATCGGCATGTGTAAACTTACCAACTTTCAAATCAATTACCACAAGACATTTTAATTTTCTATGAAAGAATAAAAGGTCAATTCTATACCATTCATTTCCAATGCGGAGGCGTTTCTGTCTGCCCATAAACGCAAAGTCGTTTCCAAGTTCCAGTAAAAAATTTTCGAGGTGTGATATTAGTGCTCCTTCTAAATCATTTTCGGAGTATTCATCTTTTAATCCGAGGAACTCTAAAATGAAAGGGTCTTTAATTTCTTCTTCGGGTGTAACAACATCTTCAGGCAAAGGTTTCTCGCCTTTCATAAGCATTGCAGATTTCTTTTTTGAAATAAGAGTCCTTTCGTAGAATTGAGATGAAATCTGTCTATCCAATTGACGAACAGACCAGCCGCCGCGTAGCGATTCGGATTCATAAAATTTTCTTGCCTGTTCGTCTTTAACTGATAGAAGACGAACATAGTGCGACCAGGCTAATGGAAATCTATTCGATAACTCAATCAATAAAGATTGCACAGACGGTGTCTGCGAAATGTCAGAAGAAGATTTTCCAGACAGTGTCTGGAAAATGTTAACCTCTCCTAAAGATTTGTTAGATAGTGTCTGACTAATCTTCTCGGTTATAAGAGATTGTCCTGACAGTGTCTGGACAATGTTTTGATAGCTTAAGAAAAAACTTTTCATCAGAAAAATATTGCTTCTACTGAACCCTCTTCCAAATTGTTTGGTAAGGTCTTGAGCAAGTTTATCAATCAAACGATCTCCATAATATTCAACTCTTTCCATTCCATGATATTCATACTCAATAATTCTTCTTCCGATTTCCCAATAGGATGCAGTAAGAATTGTATTTATTGCTCTAACCGACGTTCTTCTTGCAGATTCAAGCAGAGAGGAAATATCACCGATCAGTATATTATAATTTTCCTTAAATACTGGTTTTATTTTTTTAGACATTTAATCTCTGCAATAAAATATTCCGTAGCATACTACAATTTATCCTAATCTTTTATCTTTAATTTATTAGAATCTGCTTTTATTCCATAAAACTTTGCGCCTCTTCCGCCTTCGGAAGATATTTCAAAAGTTTTTGATATCGTATCATTCTGCAAAGTATTTCTTATCTTTTTATTCAGCTTTGATACATTCCCTCTAAAAGTATAAATAGATAAACCAAAATTTTTCCTACGAATGCTTATTAAATCTATTCTGTTTGAATCAAGATCGGGGAATAATTCTTCGTGAATTTCTATTACTCTATCAAGGAAAGCATTGCTTGTATTAAATCCCGAAAACTTTTCATCACCCTTTCCCTCAATAACTCTTTCGGCAAAGTATTTATAATAAGTTAATTCTATAGGAGTCAGCGATATTTCTGTTTCACCAATTTTCAAACCAGGTCTAGAAACAGTAATAACGGCAAGAGGGATAAGGTCTTTTTTAAGAATTTCAACTTCTTCTTTTAATCTTATTATTTTTGGAAGAGTGGTATTTATTTTAACATAAATATTTTCAGATTTACCATGTTTGGGATGTTTGACTTGAAATAGATTTAATTTTTGGGTTTCAGAAAAGTCGCCGGATTCGGATAAGAGTATCCAACAGACTTGCATAGCAGGAGTACCGGAAGAAATTGCTGCTGAATATTCCGCATCAGGGTTTTTTATAAGGTTGTCTGTAAATTGCTTTAAGTGCGTATAAATTTGATTATGATCTAAAACATCTTTGATGGGTAATTCGGAGATATTAATTTTCTGGGCAAGCTTACGTTTTTTTATTTCGTCTTTTAGATAATTGGCAATTTTTGAATAATCAAATTCTTGTCTACCTGTTTTATTCCAAAGAAGTATCACTTCGTCAAATTTTTGATTGCCCAATGCTGTTAGGATGGGACCATCATTTTTGCCATTCAATTTACCGGCATCGTTATTGCCTATAAATGAGAGAAGTGTGTTTTTTAATTTTTTCATGTTAGTGGTAATAGTGAAATATTAATTTGTCATTAAAACTAATTATAATAATATAATCATTTGTACTATTGAATTCTATCTGTTATATGGGCATAGTTAGGATGCTATTTTTAATGCTTAAACAAAAGATACGGAGAACCAAATAAAATTTAACGTGCTGCTTGCGAAATAATTTTAACAACACGCCATAAATATTATTTCTACCTCTTGGTTTTCTCAAAAAAATTTGTTAAATATTTACACAACTGAATAGGAAATTTTTATGCAGCTAACAGCAAAACTTTTACAGCTTCTTCCCCTGCAGACTGGCGAAGGAAAAAACGGACCTTGGAAAAAACAAGATATTATTGTCGAGACCGAAGGGCAATACCCAAAAAAAATATGTATATCAATTTGGGGAGATAAAATTAATACATCTGCCCTTACATCCGGCTCAAACCTTAAGATTGATTTTGATGTTGAAAGCAGGGAATACAATGGGAGATGGTACACAGATGTAAAAGCCTGGCGTGTTGAAGTGAATGAAGGACAAGCGGCTAACAAACCGGCGGATGATTCTAATTTTACTGAAATAGCAGAAGACAATGAGGACGTTCCTTTTTAATTTTTGCAATAAACTATGACAGCTAATATCTTCACTAAAACCGACTGTAGTTAAAATTGTGAAATATTCCTTTTGCTTTTTTAGTAATTATTAAATATTATAGCTGTAAATTAAAAACATAGTAGTTTATAGACAATGAAAACTTTGTTCAGGGCACTATTGGTGTTATTTTTTTGTGGTTAAAGAAATTTATATTACAAAACAATTTTAAAACCATAAAACCCGGCTACTTTTGTCAGGGGACAAAAGCATTCCCCACCTATAATAATCAGCGTATTGGTAATTCAAAATAATTGCATTCATTTTGCCGTTGATTTTTTTTGAGACTGATTTATTGCCCTTTCTCTATTATCCTCAAAGGTGTTTCTTCTTTTTTGAAGAGAGTTTTCTTCCAATTTTAGATTACGTTTAATTGGAGGCGATATTTTTCTGATACCTCGCCTATAGGGATTTTTACTTCTAAAAGTTCGCGTAGTACCATCATTTTTTCTTTTGCGCTCACTCTTCTTCTCTGTTCCATTTTTGATTTCAATTAAATTTATTTCTACTTACTAAAATTTAATA
>JAIOIM010000113.1 GCA_019912505.1 Ignavibacteriaceae bacterium | reverse complement strand
ATATGTGCTTTCAGGTTGCGAGGTTTTAATTGCTTCCGAAACTTTTTCTTTTTTTAATTCGCCGGCTGATTCTTCAACTTTTATTTCTGGAGAATCTTCTTTCGGTGTTGATTCAGGTATTTCACCGGTTATATTCAATATCGCAACTACGGTGCCTACATCAACCGTATCGCCTTCCTGAAATTTTATCTCTTTCAAAATTCCATCTCCAGGTGAGGGAATTTCGGTATCAACTTTGTCGGTACTTATTTCAAAAATTATTTCGTCTAACTTTACACTATCGCCGACTTTTTTATGCCATTTTATGATAGTGCCTTCATTTATACTTTCGCCCATTTGAGGCATAACAATTTCCATTATCAAACTCCAGGTTATTAATATTCTAATAGTTCTTTTATGCCGTCAAAAATTCGTGAGCGGTTCGGTAGTATTTCATTTTCTAAAATCGGTGAGTATGGTATGTGTGCATCTTTACCACAGATTCTTCTAACGGGACCATCAAGTTGTTGAAAACAAATATCACCGATGCGAGCGGCAACTTCTGCGGCAAAACCGCCGGTTAAAGTATCCTCATGAACTACTACAGCTTTGTTTGTTTTTTTTACCGATCTATATATAGTTTCTTCATCAAGCGGAATGATAGTGCGTAAATCAATAACTTCAACAGAGTAGCCGTCTGCTTCAAGTTTTTTTGCTGCAAGTACAGAGTCCCACAGCGAAACGCCGTACGAAATAACTGTTAAATCTTTTCCTTCGCGCACAACTTTTGCTTTACCAAATGGCAGCAGGTATTCATCATCCGGTTCTGGGCTGATGGCAGAACTCTGTCTGTACAAACCTTTGTGTTCGCAAAAAAGTACAGGGTCGTTTATTCTGCACGCAGTTTTTAGTAATCCTTTTGCGTCGGCGGCATTGCTGGGGTACGCAATAAATATACCCGGCACGTGTGCAAAAATCGACTCGATGTTTTGGCTATGATACAGTCCGCCGTGAATATACCCCCCGACAGCAACTCTTGTAACAACCGGCGCGCTCCAAGCATTATTTGACCTGTAACGAATTGTAGCAAGTTCGTCTTTCATCTGCATAAAGGCAGGCCATATATAATCGCCAAATTGAATTTCCACAACAGGTTTCATCCCTGAAAGAGCCATTCCAACGGCAACACCCATTATACTTGCTTCTGCAAGAGGTGAATTAAAAACACGTTCATTTCCAAATTTCGTTGACAAACCTTTGGTTGCCGTGAACACCCCGCCTTTGCTGTCTGCTATATCTTCACCGAAGACAAAAATTTTATCATTATGTTTTAGCTCTTCGTGCAGTGCATGATTAATTGCATCCACCATAACAATATTTTTTCCGGAAGGTTCATTTTTTTCATATTCAAGCGATTCCTTATAACCGCTCTCATCGTAAACATACTTTTCAGCATCTTCTGCCAATGGGTCGGCAGCCGCCATTGCCTCATCGGAGCTTTTATTTATTAGCTCGTTTATTTCTTTTTTTATTTTTTCTAATTCTTCGCCGGTAATCAATCTATCGGCAAGCATTTGTTTTGATAGTTTTTCAATCGGACATTTTGCGCTCTCCTCCGCAAGTTCTTCCGGATCGCGATATTTTTTTTGATCATCCGAAGAGGAATGAGAAAGCAGACGCACAACTTCAGCTTCAATTAATGCTGGTCCTTTCCCTTCCTTAATATAATTGACTGCCTCTGTAACCGTGTTATAGGATTTTACAAAATCTGTTCCGTCAATACGTGCCCTGTAAAGATTGTGATACCCTGCCATCATAGCGGAAATAGAATTATCTTTTCCACCGCTTTGCTCATTTACCGGAACTGAAATAGCATACTTATTATTTTGAATTACAAATAATACGGGCAGTTTGGCACGACTTGCCCAATTAACTGCTTCATGAAATTCGCCCTGACTTGTAGTACCTTCACCACTGCTTACATAAGCGATTACAGGTTTCCCTTTTCTAACCGATGCAAGTGCAGAACCTACTGCCTGCAAAAATTGAGTGCCGGTTGGACTCGATTGCGAGGGCAAATTTATTTTTTTCGAACCCCAATGTGTCGGCAACTGTCTCCCGCCGCTTGCCGGGTCATCGGCTTTGGCAAAGCATTGAAGAAAAAAATCTATTGGCGTAACGCCCAATGACATTACGAGTGCCATATCTCTATAATATGGATAAAACCAATCATCCTCTTTATTCAATATCATACCCACAGCTGTTTGAATAGCTTCGTGCCCGGCTACACCGATATGGAAAAATGTTTTGCCCTGTTTTAAAAGATTCATGGCTTTCGTGTCAACACTTCTTGCGGTAAGCATAACTTGCAGTGCTGATTGAAATTCTTCCTTAGTCGGTTTTAGTTTTTTTATATCGATGTTTGCCAATTTTCCATTCGTTCCGTTACTTTTATGTTCCCCGGCTTTATTTGTCTTTTTAATCGGATGTTCAATTTTTGATGAATTCTTTTTTGCCATTCTATGCCTTTCATCTTTTATAAATAATTTTGTCAAGTTTCTAAGCTGT
The DNA here is from genome assembly GCA_019912505.1 of Ignavibacteriaceae bacterium. GTDB lineage: Bacteria > Bacteroidota > Ignavibacteria > Ignavibacteriales > Ignavibacteriaceae > CG2-30-36-16. The sequence goes on along the minus strand of JAIOIM010000113.1, from coordinate 2,243 downwards.
TTTTAGCTTCGATAGATGTTGAACTATAACCAAAAACGCTTTTGAAATTATTGAGTAAAATTTCTTTTACTTCGTTTATCTTTAATTTAATTTTGAGTTCTCGTTCAAGTGACGTAACATCTTTATCCGCAATGCCGCATGGTATTATTCCCGAGAATAAAGAAAGGTCGGTATTAACATTAAATGCAAATCCGTGCATCGTTATCCATCGGGTTACTTTGATTCCAATCGCCGCAATTTTTTTTTCATTTATCCAAACACCGGTATACTTTGGTTCCCGCCCGGCTTCAATTCCATAATGCGCGCAAGTGCGAATTATTACTTCTTCAAGTGAACGCAAATAAAGATGCGTATCTGGTTTCCACTCTTTTAAATCGATGATCGGGTAGCCAACAATCTGACCGGGACCGTGATATGTTATATCGCCGCCCCTATCAATGTTGTAAACTGATATATTATTATTTGATAAATATTTTTCTGTACCGACGAGATTTTCTTTATCGGCTGTTTTACCAAGAGTATAAGTGTGCGGATGTTCGAGCAGTAATAAAACATCCGGCACCGTTTTATTTAATCTTTTTTCAAAAATATGTTTTTGTAAATCCCAGGCTTCCTTGTAATCGATAAAATCAATATTGCAATATACCAGTCTTTTATCAATGTCGTCTATACTTTCAAGCATAGGATATCATATTTTTTTTGATATCTATTTTCAAGAATATTTTTCCACTAATCAAATATGAATCGATTCTCCGTAAACATTTGCCGCCGCCTCCATTATCGATTCGGATAAGGTAGGATGTGCATGCACTGTTTTTATAATCGATTCGGCTGTCGCTTCAAGCGATTTTGCGAGACCAATTTCGGCAATTAACTCGGTTGCTTCTGGACCAATAATATGCGCCCCAAGTATCTCCCCATATTTAGCATCAACAATAAGTTTTACAAAACCTTCTCTTTCGCCAACCGCAAAAGCTTTGCCACTTGCCATAAAGGGAAACTTACCTATTTTAATATCGTAACCTGCGTCTTTGGCTTTTTCTTTGGTTAAGCCAACACTTGCCACCTGGGGCTGACAATAGGTACAACCCGGTATATTGTCATATATAATATCTTCAGGTTGCAATCCTTTTATCTTTTCAACACAGTGTATTCCTTCGGCGCTTGCAACATGCGCAAGCCAGGGTGGTCCTATAACATCACCAACTGCATAAATACCAGGGATATTTGTTTTGTATGTTGATTTATTAACCTTAATATGATTTTTATAAAGTTCAATACCAAGTTCTTGCAGCCCAAATCCTTCAATGTTTCCGGTTACACCAATGGCACTTAAAACTTTATCAGCCGATATTTCTTTTTCAACACCGCCGACAGTAAATTTAACAAACACACGCCCATCTTTAACTTTTGCTTTATTTACTACAGCCTTTGTAAATATTTGAATGCCCCGTTTCTTAAAACTTTTTTCGAGTGTTTGCGAAACCTCTTTATCCTCTATGGGAAGAATGGTATCGAGCATCTCAATAACTGTTACTTTAGTACCGAGGACTGAATAAAAATATGCAAATTCAATACCGATAGCGCCGGCGCCTATTACAATAAGCTCTTTTGGCTGCGCTTCAAGACTCATAGCCTCAGTACTGGTTATAATATTTTTTTTATCGATAGGTATAGCATCAACCATTTTAGGGCGCGCACCGGTTGCAATTATAATTTTATCGGCAGCTACCGAATCAATTTGTTTTCCATCGTTGTCAAAAATATCAATCCCATTTTTCGGTTTTAATTTACCGTAACCCCGGATTCTGCTTATCTTATTCTTTTTTATTAGCAGTTCAACATTTTTTGTTATACGGTCGGAAATATCCCTGCTGCGTTTTATTATTTTGTTGAAATCGAATGTTAACTCCTTAACAGAGATTCCAAATTCATCACTATGGTTTTTAATGGCGTCATAAAGTTCGGCATTTTTTAACAGACTTTTTGTTGGAATACATCCCCAATTAAGACAAATACCGCCGAGATTTTCTTTATCAATTATAACAGTTTTAAAACCTAATTGAGCTGCACGAATAGCCGCGATGTAGCCGCCCGGACCGCCGCCAAGAATAGCAATATCATAGTTGTTTGACATTTAAATTGATTTCCTAAGTGATATAATGGTTGCCAAATATAGGAATAGAGCAGGTAAAAAGAAAATTACATTTCTTTCAAGGATTTTAGTTGATTGTATTCAAAGT
>JAIOIM010000013.1 GCA_019912505.1 Ignavibacteriaceae bacterium | reverse complement strand
AACATACGCACTATTAAGCGGACTAATCTTTAAAGCTTCCGAGAATTTTTCTTACTCATTTTTATTACGTTACTACCCGGCAGATTATAAAAATATCCATGGCAGAGCATTTGGAGAAACAGGGTTAACAAAAAATGAAATAGGAATTTACTCTGGAATAAAGTGGAAAACTTTTTTAGGTACAATCAATTTTTATTTTGATCAGTTCAAGTTTCCATATAGAACTTATAATGCATCGCTTCCCTCATCCGGTTATGAAGTGTTGTTCGATTTAACCTCCAAGCCTTTAAAAAACTTAGTTACCCATTTAAAATTTAAGTACGAAAACAAAGAATTAAATGTTACGAACGATGAAGGGAAGTTGCTTCTGCAGCGGGATAAATACCAATTTCGGGGAGAGTTTAATTACAAAATTTCCAAGATAGTTGAAGTTAAAAATAGGATTGAGTATGTCTTGTCAAAATTCGATGAGATAAAAAATATTGACGATGGTTATTTATTTTATTCAGAAATAAAATACAAACCCATCGGCATTGTTCAGACAGCTATGAGGTTTATTTTCTTTAATACCGATAATTACAACGCCGCAATATATGAATTCGAGAATGATTTAACGGGTATCATGACAAACCTTCCAATGTACGGCGAGGGTTACCGGTGGTATATTATTGTAAAATGTAATTTAGCCTCGATGCTAAAAATATCATTAAAATACAGCGAAACGGTAAAAAATAATGTTGCATCTATGGGCAGCGGTTATAGTGAAATTAACGGGGGGCTCGATAATAAAATTAGTCTTCAAGTTGATTTGAACTATTGATGAGTTCGATAAAAGATGCCAAGTGTTAATTACATTTATTTGAGGGAAACTGATTCGCCGTTATTCAAACTTCTGTTAAAGGCAAACTTGTTAAGCGGATAATCTTTATGAGATGTTATGCAAAAACAAAATACAAAAAGTTTATTATGTATAAACATCATCTTTTAATTTGAGCATAAACTCTTCGGTCATCCCCGATTTTAGAGCTTTAACAAAATACATATCTATCTCCCCTTTACCTTTTGCATCAACTTTACCCCGGTATTCACATTCAAAATATTCGCGAATAAGATCGAACGTATAAGCCGAAATATTAATCCTGCCCGGCTCGCAGCTGCTTTCCATACGGCTTGCAATATTAACAGTGTCCCCCCAAATATCGTAAGTAAACTTTTTAGTACCTACCACCCCGGCAACAACGCTGCCTGAATGAACGCCGGCACGCATCTGCCACTTAACTGCGGAAGTTTTGTTTCTATCATTAACGTAGTTGTGCATTTGCATGGCTGCCATAACAATTCGTTGTGCGTGGTCGTCCGATTCGCGCGGTAAACCTGCTCCAATCATATACGAATCACCAATCGTTTTTAATTTTTCCAACCCGTATCGCTCAATAATCGCATCAAACATTTTGAACATATCATTCAATTCGTAAACCAATTTTTCTGCCGGAAGTGAGGCTGATATATTTGTAAAACCCTTAAAATCGGTAAAGAGAATACTTATCATTTTGTACTCTCTCGGTTTTGTGAAGCCTTTTTCTTTAAGTTCTACAACCAACTGTGCCGGTAAAATATTAAGAAGCAATGCATCTGATTTATTTTTTTCGATCTCAAGTTCAAGTGTTCTTTCTTTAACAACTCTTTCTAATTCCACGCTTCTCTGTTTTATTTGCAAAGTTTTGTAAAGATAAATTCCGTAAATAATTCCGCCGGCAAATAAAATCATTATTGCCCGGAACCACCATGTGTTCCAGAATGCCGGGTTGATTATAAATGAAACTGAAGCCGTTTGGGTACTCCACACACCATCGGCGTTGCGTGCCCGTACCTCAAAAATATAGTCGCTCGGTACAAGCGATGTATACTGTACTGTTGTAGATGAGGTGTTTTGCCAGTCATGATCAACCCCAACTAATTTGTACTGGTATAAAATATTTTCGGGGGATTTAAATGATAAACCGATCCAGTTAAAGTTTAGATAATTTTCAGTATAACTTAGGGATATTCCGTCCTTTACTTCGAGCTGCTCGTCAGTTTCCTTTTTTACGGTTATACTTGTAATGTATATCGGAGGGGGAACTGCATTCGGTATGTCGAGTTTAGGATTATATCTGGTAACACCTTTAACAGTCCCGAACCACAAATTTCCCTTGCTATCTTTGTATGCGGCGTTTGCGTTCATCTCATTTGAAAGTAAACCCGATTTTACAGTATAAATTGTAAATTTTTTCCCGTCGAATTTATTTAACCCGTTATTTGTACCTATCCAAATATTTTTTTGATCATCCTCGCTTGTAAAATAACAGATATTATCGGAAAGTCCTTCCTCAATTTTATAAATAGTAAAGACATTATCTTTTAGTTTTGCCACACCTCCGTTATACGTTGCAATCCAAATGTTTCCCTTTGAATCTTCTGTTAACGAATAAATTTTTTGAATGTTTTTACCAGGGTCCATATAATTTGTAAAACTGGAGCCGTTCCATTTGCTCAAACCGCCCTTATATGTACCTAACCATATCTGCCCGTACCGGTCTTCAATAATCGAATATATTTCGTCATCTGGCAAGCCGTCCTTTGTAGTAAAGCGCGTCCATTTTTTCCCATCGAATAATACAGTCCCGTGTCCTCTTGTTCCAAACCAAATATTTTTATCCGTGTCTTCAAAAATCGAAATTATTTCTTCACCAGCAAGTATGCTTCCTCCGGAAACTGAAACAATCCTATCATCGGTAATAACACAAATGCCTTTATCAGTGCCAACCCATATATTGCCCTTTGTATCTTCTATAACTGCGCCTATAAAGTTTCCTGGTAAACCGTCTTCAGTTGTAAACTCTTTGAACCCATTTTTGGATAACTTGCTCAAACCCTCCTGCATTCCAAACCACATATTTCCTTTTTTATCTTCGCAGATTGAATACACAGAATTGCTGATTAAACCGGTTTCTTTGTTGTAGCTCAAAAACTTTTCGCTTGGCAGCATAGATAAACCCCCCTCGTATGTGCCAAACCAAAGATTGTCTTCGCTGTCGCGTTTTATTGAAAGAATAATTTTACCTTCTAAACCTTGCCCTGGCTTTATAGAAGTAAAATGCCCTGCCTGATATTTTCCTATGCCGCCTTTTGTCCCTATCCATAAATTACCGAGTTTGTCAGTTTCGAGTGAATATATAACGCTGTCGGGCAGCCCATCTGCTTTTGTAAAATTTGTAAATTTACCTCTGCGCAGTCTGCTTAACCCTGAACCCTTTGTTCCGAACCACATTGCGCCGGATTCATCTTTTTTTATTGCCTTTATAAAATTATCGGGCAAACCGTTTTTAGTAGTATAATTTGTAAATTTTTTCCCATCATACATACTTAATCCTTCTTCGGTGCCAATCCACAAGTAGTGATTAAGACTGTCGTAAAAAAGAGATTGGACAAAATTACTTATTAAACCGTTTTTAGTGGTGAGTGTTTTAATTTTATTCCCTTTTAATATAGTAAGCCCGCCATCCGATGTTGCAAAATAGAGTGAGCTATCCATTCCTTTTCTTATTGCCCACACTCTACCTTTACCAAATCCTTGCTCTGTAGTAAAGTTTGTAAATTCTCCGTTTTTAAATTTGCTTGCCCCGGTTTCAGTTCCTATCCAGATTGCGCCGGTATTATCTTCGGCAAGAGATGTTGCCGAAGCGTGGATTAAACCGTCTTTGGTTGAATAGTTAACAAAATTTTTCCCATCGAAGCGCGAAATACCGGTAAGCGTAGTAATCCAGATGAAACCCTTGGAGTCTTGTAAAACCGAAGTAACTGTTGATTGGGGCAGCCCATCTTCTAAGTTATAAGAACGAAATGGATACCGCTGTGCAAGTGAAACAGAAGTAACAATAGTTAAAAAACAAAAGACGAAAAAAAATTTTATATTCTGAAAAACCAAAAAAACTCCGGCACAATTAATCGTGGCGTCAATATTAGATTTATTTCGGAAAAAAATCAAACTAATATTTATTATTTTTATTAAAGATTTTTCTTTCCACGAGGAAAGGTTTTAATAAAAAAGTGAATGTAATAAACAAATTAAATAAATAGTATCAAAATATTCTATAAGGAAATACTAATTTACACAAAGTTAAAGAACCATAATAAAGTTTCGATAATAAATAAAAG
>JAIOIM010000112.1 GCA_019912505.1 Ignavibacteriaceae bacterium | reverse complement strand
TTACTAACCTTCGATGTTAACCAGTACGCTGCTGCTGGTTGTGCCAATTTCATGAACGCCGGAGTATATGCTTTTGGGATATTTTCTTGGGATGGAATTACAAACGCTTCTATTGTATCTGAAAACATGACTTCAGTGGACGGAACCGCCGGAATAACATACGAATCGGGGGTATATGGACTAACATTTTTTAAACACGTAAATGTTGTCCACCCAGGTGGCAATCCTTACGTCGCCGGTGAACGAGGAGATTACAGACATTACACCGGTGCTGAGATAATAATTAAAAAAGACGGCGTAACAAAGCTTACACTCACCAATTGTAGAACAACGGCTACTGTTTACTACCCTCCGGGATTAAGTGGACCGGGTGGCCTTGTGACCGGTAATGGTTGGGGAACAATTGATCCTCTTAATAGCGATGCGGCTTGGGTTGCCGAATTTAGCTCCGTTGGGCATGGGCAGGTTGATATTGAATTCGGATCGATTAGCAATGTTGTACAAGCCTCTTGTGGTAGCACTGCCCGTTATAATTTTGATGTAAGATTGTATCCCGCAGGGCATGGTGAAGAAGTTGTTACTAAAGCACTTATTATGGGTAAAAATGGCGGACTATTAAAAACTCCGGATCAATTGCAAACTATAGTGGATATGTCGGATATTAATCTTTCTTTAAATTTCTCGGCAGCAGTAAACGGTGGGGAAAGTGCTGACCAGAATAACGTTTACGGAAATAAAATTTCCTCCGACCCAGGCGGTGCAGCTCCTGGTGGAATAACTACCGTTGGAAGCAGTGCATACTGGGAAATTGGTACAACACTTGAAAGTTTTACAACAGACCTCACTTTTGACTTAGCTTCATACCCTGGTATAACCAATATTAACAACATCAGGATGCTCGTAAGAGAAACAGAGGACAATGCCTGGGAAGTTTATAGTGGGACACAAACTATAAATGGAAATACAATTACATGTGTGGGAGTAACCTCGTTTTCTCAATGGGTGCCTGGTAGTACTGGTGCTGATCCGTTGACTGTAGAACTTAGCTCGTTCAAAGCTGCATTCCAATTGGGCGTAGTTAATTTAAGTTGGCAAACCGCAACCGAAATAAACAATTATGGTTTTGAGATCGAGAGGAAAATTCAAGGCTCTAATGCCTCATTCGAAAAAATTGGTTTTGTAGGTGGAAATGGGAATAGTAATTCAACAAAAGAATATACTTTTGAGGATGAAAAACCTCACGCAGGAAAAGTTCAATACAGGTTAAAGCAAATTGATAACGATGGCAGTTTTGAATATTCAAATGTTGTGGAAGTAGATGTAAACCAATCACCCACAGAGTTTTCATTGTTCCAAAACTATCCCAATCCGTTTAATCCCTCAACGACCATTAAATACGGAGTAAGCGATAAGCAAATAGTAGAAATCAATGTCTTCGATGTTCTCGGCACTAATGTTGCGTCACTTGTAAACGAACAAAAGGAACCGGGAGACTATGAAATTAGATTTGATGCCTCAACGCTTTCAAGCGGAATATACTTTTATACAATGACTGCAGGAAATTTTAGAGACACAAAAAAATTGGTTCTGTTGAGATGATATTTTAAATAGCTAATTTGAAATAATATGAGTTTGTGAAGTCTCGTATTAGTTTAACCTTAAGGAAGACGGGGCACATTGCCCCGCTTTATCTTTCTTAAAGGACCTATCTTCCTAAAAAGTGGGTTTCCTTGTAACATTAAATTGCTTGCAATAGAGTATTGTAT
>JAIOIM010000111.1 GCA_019912505.1 Ignavibacteriaceae bacterium | reverse complement strand
GTGGTTGCCAATTACGTGTCCTTCGCTTAAAATTTCTTTACAAAGAGATCGATATTTTTCTGCATTTTCACCAACTGTAAAAAACAGAGCCTTTAACTTCTTCTCATCCAATTTTTTTAATATCAACGGTGTAGTTTCCGGTATAGGTCCGTCATCAAAAGTTAAAAGAATTTTGCTGCATTTTGACTCCCAAACAAAACTGCCGAACATTTTTTTAATAACTAATGGCGGGTTGTAAAATGACTCAAATTTTTTCAAACAATCTAATCCTTATTAAACTCAATCTATACTTCAAAAACCTCGACAGTTTCATAATACATTTTTACAATGTTCAAGCAAAAAACATGTTTCTTTTTTTAAATCTCACGCCTACCGCTATATATTTTTTTTATGAAATGAGTACCAACTAAAAATCCAAAATACTCAAACTGTCATTTCCACAAGAATAGTAATCTCATTTGAATACGCACGGTTTTCCGATTTCCGTATTAACTGGGCTCACCTTTCTAATAGCGGACACATTAATATAAAAAAAGATTCCCGCTATTAAAATGGAAGACTAAAGACTTTGATTTTAATTTCGCTTATTTTAACCGCCGAATATATTTTTAATTTTTGAGTTTAACATGCAGAAACCTCGTTTAAGCTTTTGGCAAATCTGGAATATGAGCTTCGGCTTTCTTGGTATTCAATTCGGTTTTGCTCTGCAGAATGCAAATGTTAGCCGTATTTTTGAAACACTCGGAGCAAACATTGATGACATCCCGTTATTATGGATTGCCGCACCGGTAACCGGTTTAATTGTTCAGCCGATAATCGGACACTTGAGCGATAAAACGTGGAATCGTCTTGGCAGAAGGCGTCCGTTTTTTCTTGCCGGAGCTATACTGGCATCTTTAGCACTTTTTATTATGCCTAACTCTCCGGCGCTTTGGGTAGCTGCGGGCATGCTCTGGATAATGGACGCCTCCATAAATGTTTCGATGGAACCATTCAGAGCATTCGTCGGCGATATGCTTCCCAGCGATCAGCGCACTATCGGTTTTTCGATGCAAAGTTTTTTTATTGGTACAGGTGCAATTATCGCTTCCGCACTCCCCTACATGATGACAAACTGGTTCGGCATCAGCAATACCGCTCCCGAAGGAATGATACCTTCCTCAGTGAAGTTTTCATTTTATATCGGCGGCGCAATATTTTTTCTTGCTGTTCTTTACACTGTCATCACATCAAAAGAATATTCACCCGAGCAGTTGGCAAAATTTTCTGAAAGCGAGCAATCGAACAAAGAGCGTATGCAGAGGGCGGAATCTCTTGATTACAATATATTCATGCGTTATGGCTGGATTTGGGTAATTACCGGTACTGCTTTGTTCGCTCTTTTTTATTCTTTTATTTATATGGATTATGGTCTCGGTGTTTTCTTTTGTGGTATAACTGGATTCGGTTTACTGCTGCTTATAGTTGGCTTGATGACAAAACAAAAACATACTTCAAACGGTCTTGTTGTTGTTATTAATGATTTGTTCAAAATGCCAAAGACGATGGTACAGCTATCGTATGTTCAGTTCTTCTCCTGGTTTGCATTATTTGCAATGTGGATTTATACAACTCCGGCAGTTACGCATCACATTTACGGAGCAACAGATCCAAAGTCGGCATTATTTAATGAAGGTGCGGATTGGGTTGGCGTTTTGATGGCTGTGTATAACGGCTTCGCTGCTGTGATGGCATTCCTTTTAATCTGGCTCGCAAAAAAGACGAGCCGAAAAATGGTGCATGCAATAAGTCTTGCTGTGGGCGGAATCGGGTTAGCATCGTTTTATATAATTAAAGATCCTAATCTTCTTTTAGTTTCGGAACTTGGAATTGGGTTAGCCTGGGCTTCAATATTAGCAATGCCGTATGCAATTCTCGCCGGTTCGCTGCCTGCAGAAAAAATGGGTGTTTATATGGGAATATTTAATTTCTTTATTGTTATCCCGCAAATAACAGCGGCTGCAATTCTCGGATTTTTTGTGCGCGATCTGTTCGGCGGTGAAGCAATCTATGCATTACTACTCGGCGGTATTTCGTTTGTTGTTGCCGCACTACTTGTAATGCGTGTTGATGATGTGAATTAATAAGTTACCTTACACACAAATGTTATTGTAGCCAGTAATCTTTCTGTTTCTTTGTGATATTATAGAATTTTGCTACACAAAGTCACACAAAGGCAACACCAAGTTTCACAAAGAATGATTTCTGTGGGTAGGCAAATTAATAATTTACAAATCCGTGGAATTTACTGATAGAGTAAGGGGGTTTTTATTACTCAATATTAGAGTTTATAAAAAAATTGGGGGTTTGTGCGCTTGAATATTATTCTCCTATTTAAACTCACAATAAATATGTCTAAATTCAGATTATAACTCTCACATTTAATTTTTATGCGTATAAAAAAACGACATTGCATTATAATTTCATTATTGTTTGCAGCAGCATTTTCAGCCCAAACTATTAATCCTAGTTTCGAAAGAATTACCGTAACAGAGGGACTATCGCAGAATACAGTCATGTCAATCGTACAAGACAATTATGGGTTTATGTGGTTCGGAACTCAGGACGGCTTAAACAGATTTGACGGTTATAATTTCAAAATTTTCCGGAATAAGTATAACGTTAAAAATAGTTTGTCCAATAATTACATCTGGAAAGTTTATGAAGATGAAAAGGGGATGTTGTGGATTGGAACGTTTGGAGGCGGACTGAATAAATATGACCCGTTAAAAAATTTATTTACTGAGTTCAATGCCGATGCAAAAAGTAAAAACCCATTAAC
>JAIOIM010000110.1 GCA_019912505.1 Ignavibacteriaceae bacterium | reverse complement strand
GAATAGATTTTTGGAATATTCATGTTACAATTAATTTTATAGTAAAAAAGCTTCAACCCGAAAACTATTTGGAAGTTGGTGTTCGCACGGGCGGTTCGTTAGTACAAGCACTTCATGGCAGTTCTGTAAGGCATGCGGTTTTAGTAGACCTTTGGAGTGGAAGTTACGCCGATCTTCCAAACACAAAAGATTATACGGAAAAACAGCTAACTAATTTTCAAAAGCAAGCGAACAATAACGCAAAGCTGGAGTACATCCAGGGTAATAGTCATCATGTATTAAAGGAGTTGATTAATCAACGGCGCAAATTTGATTTAATTAATGTTGACGGCGACCACGAAGAGGCTGGTGCTTGGGAAGATTTGATAGATGCTGAAAAACTTTTAAGCGATGCCGGAGCTATAGTATTCGATGATATAATTCATCCAGCACATAAGTACCTTGAAAAACTCATTCCCAGGTTCTTAAATAGCTTTCCCTCTTTTAACGCTTTGGTTAACAACACACAAGATAACGGTGTTGTTATTCTGCTCAAAAATATATCGCCGGAGGAATTTTTAAAAGAAGAAATAAAATTGAGGGTTGCAGAAGATTACTCCCAAGGTGCGGATTTAACCGAAGTTGGACAGGGCTCCACATTTGCCGAAAGTATTCAGAGTATTTTTAGCGAAGTAAAACCTAAAAAAATAATTGAAACCGGAACTTATCTCGGCACCGGAACAACATCAATAATTGCAGAAGCAATGAAGAACGCAAACCTAAAGGACGCTAAATTCTACTCAATAGAAATTAATCCCGAAAATCATTTAAAAGCAAAAGACAATCTTGCCCAAAGCGGATTGCTTAAATATGTAAATCTTTTAAATGGGCTTTCGGTTCCTCGCTCTGTTCTCCCCACCAAGGATGAAATAACCAAAACAACAATTAAACATGTAGAGTATAACAATATTTTTGTTGACCACAGAGAGGATGAAAGAGCACAGTTATATTTTCAGGAAACCGACTTCCCTGACGTGCAGGAAGATTTGTTAGGAAAAACATTAGCCGAGTTTAACTTTAATCCAGATTTCATACTACTTGACAGTGCTGGCTATATGGGCTTTCTTGAATTCCAATACCTACTTAGTAAACTAAAAGGCGATTGTATAATTGCGCTTGATGATATCTATCATATAAAGCATCATAAAAGTTTTCTATTTATGCAAGACGATTCAAGATTTGAGATAATGGTTTCATCAAAAGAAAAATTTGGGTTTTGCGTTGCGAAGTTTAAGTTTAATCCAGATATAAAAGTAGAAAACAACTTTTCAAACTTAAATGATAAAGAAACAATTAATTGTCTTTTATGCGGTTCCGACAAGAGTACAATAATGCATGCCCCCGATATTGTGAAATGCAGTAATTGCGGTATGGTATACTTAAAAGAGCGCCCGAATCAGAAATGGATGGAAAACTATTACAAAACAGTTTACGCGGTTGATGACCCGGCTGCGGCTGTTACGGTTGCTGTCCCTGCTGATGTAAAACAATTGGACACAAAAAAAGAATATATTGCAGCGCAGCGCAGAAGTTTATTTGAAGAAGCCGTTGCACAATATGGAAATAGTATTGAAGGTAAAACTCTTGTAGATATTGGCTGCGGCTGGGGTGGACTTTTATACAATGCACGTAAATATGGTTTAAAGGTAATCGGGTATGAGTTTACCCAACACAATGTAAACTTTGCTCGAAATGTTTTAAACCTTGATGTAAGACAGGCACAATTTGCTGATTCTAACCTCCCGCCAAATAGCGTGGATATTGTTACTATGTCGCATGTTTTGGAGCATGTTCCTGATCCGGTAAAACTTGTAAAAAAAATCAATGAAGTATTAACCCCCGGCGGAATTTTCTTTTGCGTGGTTCCCAACTTCTACAGCTTATGCTCTGCTTATCTCGGGGAAAAATGGGCCTGGTTAGACCGCGACTGGCATTATACTCAATTTACGGTTGACTCAATTACAAATCTTTTTGTCAAATCCGGTTTTGTCGTTGAAAAATTGACAACGCAATCTGGTGACTTCGGTTCGGTTATTCCAAAACAGATTTTGAAAATAAAATTCCCCGAAAAAACGGATGATGAATTAGCAAAGCTTCTTATAGAAGTAAATGAACAAAACTTTGGCGAAGAGATAACTATTGTTGGTAAAAAACCGGCAACTATTCTAACCGACAAGCTGGAAGATTCGGGCAAGAATATTTTATGGATTCGCACCGATGCTATAGGTGACTGTGTATTGGCATCATCAATGTTAAAACCGTTAAAAGAATTTTATAGCGATTATAAGATCACCGTCGTTTGTCAAAATATTGTTAAAGAGCTTTACGAAACATCACCGTATGTTGATAATATTATTTCGTTCGATAAAAGAAGAATTGTTCTCGACACGGAATATCGTAACGAAATAATTTCTAAAATACAGGCATTAAAAGCCGAGATTGCATTCAACTCAATATACTCGCGTGATATACTTGCTGATTATTTAACAATAAACAGCGGTGCGGATACTAAAATAGCTCACGATGGTGACCTGTCTAATATCTTGCCGCACCAGAAAGAAGAAAACAACAAGCTCTATTCACGGCTTGTAAAGAACAATCCATCATCATTTTCAGAACTCGCACGACACCAAGATTTTCTAATGAACATCGGCACCGGCTCGCATAAACTTGATGCAACCATTTGGTTAGCGGACGCAGATTTGAATTATGCCGAAAATATTTTTACAGAACATAAATTAAACGCTAAAAAAACAGTTGCTCTTTTTGCAGGCGCACAGCACGAGGTTAGAGTTTATAATGATTACGGAAAAGCTATAAATGAATATTGCGTAAAAAACGGTTTTACGGTAATTCTTCTCGGCTCATCAAAAGATAGCCAGGTAAACCAGGCAAATGCAAAAGATCTGACGGTGAATACTATAGATTTAACCGGTGCTACAAGCATACGCCAAAGCGCGGCTATATTAAAAAAATGTGCTGCGGCTGTCGGTGCCGAAACAGGCTTAGCGCATATCGCCTGTGCGGTCGGCACTCCGAATTTGATTTTACTCGGCGGCGGGCATTTCGGAAGGTTTATGCCCTATTCAAATTTAACATCAATTGTTGCACTGCCTTTAGAGTGTTTCGGTTGCAACTGGCAATGTAAGTACGGTACAACTACATGTGTAAAAGATGTTGATTATAAAATAATTTCGCTCGCTTTTGAAAACATGATTGAAAACAGTTATGCAAAAACTACTTTATATCTACAATCAGATTACCGCCACAGTTTTTTAAGTTCTCTACCGCGTACTGCGGGAGTTGAGAAGTGGTATCAAGGGGAATGTGAAATAAAAATCATCGATCCCTATCCATCAGACAGTACGCAAAACTTTTTAGAGTCAGTTGAAAAATCAACGAATCAGAAAATATTCAAACTTCTGGAAAAGTTATATAAACTATATAATCTGAATAGTTTGAATGTAAAAGATTATGCTCAGTATGAAAAGAATTTGCTTGTTGAAAAAAAACAATTACAGTTAGTGCTTACGCAAAGCAAGGATACTTTTGAGAATAATTCATTTTATCATTATCTAAAGGGATTGTTCTTTGAGCAAGAAGATAATTCGGAAGCCAGTGTTGAAGAATATGTATCTTCGCTGAAGCACTGCATAAACAATAGAGTATTGTACAAATTAGCCGGGACGGCGGATAGTAACGCATTGATTCCCTACTCGTTTTACTTATATCAAGAGTTAGCAACACTCGGTGTAGAAAAAACCGAGATGATGAAAAAAGCAAAACATTGGAGTGAACTTTTAGCAATTAACAATTCGAATACGCTAACCAGAATCGATGGTGATATACCTCTTCCAAAAGCCATTGTACCTAAATTAAATAATGGAAATAGCTCGGTGCTTGTATCATTTGTGGTACCTTCAAAGAATAGAGTGAGTGGACTATCGGAGTTTTTGTCGTCACTTAATGCGGCTTGTGTTGGAATAGATTACGAAGTGCTTTTATACATCGGCGGGGAACTTGACGATTCATATAAAGAAGCGATAAAAAAATACAACATCAAAAAAGTTTTTCGCGATGAAGAAATATTCGGGAATAATAATCCGTTTTCCTGGACAAAACTTATGAACCACGGGTTCAGCCATTCTGCCGGGCAGTGGATAATGTACGCTTCAGATGATATAGTGCTTCATCCCTTTGCTGTTAACTTTGCTCTTCAAAAATCGACAGATAAAAAAATAGGAGGCATATCATTCTTACACCGAAACACAGTGCAGAACTACGATGGTTTCTTTAAAGAATATGGTTTTGAGGTATACGGCAAACGCCCGTTTATTAATTTTGGAATTATACGAAAAGAAGCATTTGTAAAAGCAAGAGGTTTTGACGAGGATATAATATTTTATGCCGGTGATTCCGACTTCTGTTGGAGAGTTGTTGAAAGCGGATACAAAATAATTCCGTCATACTACTCTTTGGTTGAACATATAAACATTGAAGACGCAATAAAAGTATTTAACTCGGGGAAAGTTTATCGGATCGATACTTATTATTTCTTAAAAAAGTGGAAGAATTATATCAATAGTTTGAAAGATAAGACACTTGTAAAGGAAAGATTTATTTTACCCGACATAACAAATATTAAAAAACATATCTTAAAAACAGCTGTTCAGAACAATATACCAATTAATGATATCCTTTTAGTTGATAATGAGTATGAGCAATTTACAAATAGCATTAACACGGTTGAAGAAAAAACTATTAAAGTCTCTGCAATAGTTTCCACTTATAATTCTGAAAGTTTTATAAAGGGCTGTCTTGATGATCTCATCGAACAGACATTATATAAATCGGGTGAACTTGAAATAGTTGTTATTGATTCCGGCTCGGAAGAAAACGAAGGGAAGATAATTAAGGAGTATCAAAAAAAATATTCCGACATTATTTACGAGCGTACAGAAAAAGAAACCATATACTCCGCCTGGAATCGTGGAATAAAATTGGCACGAGGGAAGTATATTACAAATGCCAACACGGATGACAGACATGCAGTAAATGCATTAGAAAAACTTGCACAGGCTTTAGACGCGAATGAAAGCATTGGAGTAACATACGCAGACATGTATAAAACAATAGTGCCGAATGATTGTTTTACATCGAACAGTAAAAAAGCTGTTGTTAAGTGGATGGATTTTGACCCCGACCTACTCCTATTCGGCTGCTTCGTAGGACCACAGCCGATGTGGCAGAAAGCGCTGCACGAAAAATATGGAATGTTCGATGATGCTTTGGAAGTAGTTGGAGATTATGAGTTTTGGTTAAGATTAAGCTCCGGGGTTCGGTTTTATCATCTTAAAGAAGTTTTGGGGTTATATTTTTATTCCGATAAAAGCGCCGAGCATAGAAATGAAAACATTACTAAGAGTGAAGATGATAAAATCCGGGACTATTATCTTATAAAAAATATTTCAACGAAAGAAGATGTTTCTCGAATTCTATCAAAGATAGAATTAATAGGAGCGGTTAAAGAATTAAAGGATTATTACGAAAAAGCAAAAGGTTTTATTATGTTAAGACAAAATGGATTACAAATTGAAGAACAATTAAAATCGGTTATAGCCGATAGCAGCAGTTATAATGCTGAAGATCTGATAACTACTTTAGAACAACTGATTACGGTTCTCACATCATCCGATGTTCTTTTAGATAAAGAAAAATATTTAACAATCTTATACAATCTGTGCGGTGTGTTTTATTTGAAAGAAAATATTGCGGTGAAAGCAAAATTATCGTTTGAAAATGCACTATCAATAAATCCAGAATCATCCGAAGCATGCGCCGGACTTGGTGAAATATTTATTCTTGAGGACGATTTGGATGCGGCAAAAACTATGTTTGAGTGGGCAGCAAAATTTGACTCTGAAAACAAGTCTGCTGCCAACAGGCTGCAGGAATTAACCGATATAGAAATACAAAAAAACAGCGTACCCATCGTTTCGGATAATGGAGATATGCTAAAAAATAAACTTGAAGATTTTCTTTCCGCAGTTGATTCTTTAGTTGCCGCAGATGAGTATGAAAAATCGCTCAACTTATTAAAACAGTCGCAGCAGCATTTTACAGAACTGGAGCCTTCCGAATATGCACAAGAACTTCAATCTAAGTTTGCCGTGTTGTATGGCTTTGCTCAATTAGGATTGGATAATATTGAAGAAGCCAAAGAATGCTTTGAAGAATCTATGGAGTTAAACCCCGAGTCATCTGAAGCGTGCCGTGGGCTTGGCGAAGTTTTTATAAAAAATGATATGCCTGAAGAAGCCGCCGTAATGTTTGAGTCGGCGGTAAAAATATATTCTTCTAACATAAAAGCAATTTCTCGATTAAACGAATTATACGGTTCGCCCGAAACTATTACTGCTGTAGAAACGGTAAGCACCAAAAAGGAAAAATTATTTACGGATGCGTATAATCTTTTTGCGGCAAAAAAATATAATGAAGCGAAAAGTCTTTTAACCGAATCTGAAATAAAACTAAGCGGGGAGTTGAACCATCCGGAGAACAATATGTTTTCTTCCGCCTTTTATAATTTACAAGGCTTTAACTATCTTGCTCTTAATTTACATAAAAACGCACAGGGTAGTTTTGAGCAAGCATTGCAATATAACCCCGATTCACCAAAAGCCTGTTACGGACTTGGCGAGGTATTTTTTATAAATAAAGAAGACCGGTCTGCAAAGGCTATGTTCGAGTGGGCGGTTAAAAACGACCCTTCGGACCAGCTATCGATCAGCGGGCTAAGTAAAATAAATAGGGTTTTAAATTTAAATGAGCAACACAACTCCTTGAATGAATGATGGAAGTATTACAAAAAGATTATTATCAATCTGCGTTAGACTATTTTCAGGCAGAAAAATATCAGGAAGCTGAAGACGAACTTCAGTTTCTTTTAAATGCCGGAGCCATAGATCATGATGTTTACAATTTCCTAGGAGTAATTGCATTACATAAAAAAGATTTTATTGGCGCTGAAGGTTACTTTAGAAAAGTGCTGGATTTTTATCCCTTCCATCCAGAAGTTAATTACCACTATGGATATGCGCTGCAAAACCTTAAAAAGTACAAAGAGGCAACAGCCGCTTATAAACTGACGATAGACAAACTCCCCGGAAATTTTGATGCGCTTAATAATCTCGGTTTGGTTTATTTAGCAGTAAAAAATTATGACGATGCAGAAAAATATTTTTTGCTCGCGCTTCAGCAGTCACCCTCAAGTCCTAAAGTATTCAATAATATCGGAAACCTATACTATGATATTGAAGAATTTGTAAAGGCTGAAGAATATTATCAACTTGCGAGCAAAGAAGACCCGACAAATAGAGATTATAAATTGAATCTTGCTCTTAGCTGCCACAACGGTGGAAATTATAAAAAAGCTTTGAGGTTGTATAAGTCGCTGCTGGAAGCAGTGGCAGACGATATAAAAATATTAAACAACATTTCATCACTCTACATAACTATTATTGAATATTCAAAAGCAAGAGAATATTTATTCAGAATATTAAAAATTGATTCTAAAAATACAACAGCACTTTTTAATCTTGCCAAAACTTACGAGTTTGAAGAACAATATGATGAAGCTATAAATCTGTACGATAAATATTCCGGCACACCCGAAAAGGAAATATCCGCCAGGACAAACAGTGCCGCAATTTATCTTATAATTGATGATAGAAAAACTGCCGAATCTATTCTCCGAACGCTGTTCAAAACCGAAGAAGAAATAATAATAAACCTTTCTGCTATTTGTCTCTTAGCGATGAACCAAGGCAACTTTAAGAAAGCCAGGGTAATTTTTGAATATATACTTTCTGTAAATAATAACTTACCGGAAGTTCATTACAACTATTCTCATCTATTATTTCTCGAAGAAAAGATTGAAGAAGCGCAATTAGAATATGAATGGCGAAAAAAACGGAAGGACTATGCAAAGCGAAATTTTACAAAACCAGAACTCACGGATCAGGACGTAGAAGGAAAAAGAGTTTTGGTATATGATGAACAGGGAATCGGCGATATTATTCAGTTTATTCGTTATGCAAAATATTTAAAAGCAAAAGGAGCGTATGTTATTTTTCACTGTGCTTATGGCGTAGTGGAGTTGATAAAAGATATAGAAGGTTTGGACGAAGTAATATCTCGCCAGGCAGTTGAAGAACCGCATGTTGAGTACGATTATCATATAGCTTTGATGAGTCTGCCTTATTATTTTAAAACCACATTTAACACTATTCCCAAAGTGGGGGCTTATCTTAAAGCAGAAAAAAGTATTTCTGAAAAATGGAAGACAAGTCTTAGTGAGTATAATGGATTAAAAGTTGGAATAGTCTGGGCGGGGAATCCGGGGCATACCAACGATAAAAACAGGTCGATAAAGCTTACGCAAATTAAAGAATTGTTCGACATCCCCGGTATTCATTATTTCGCTCTTCAAAAAGGAAGCGGACTCGAGCAGGCAAAAGAATTTTCGGATAAAAACGTACATATATTAGACCCCTATATACATAACTTAACAGATACTGCGGCAATTATTGATAATCTTGATTTGGTAATTTCTGTCGATACAGCGGTCGCACATATTGCCGGTGCTATGGGTAAGCCGGTATGGACAATTTTACCGTTTGCACCCGATTGGAGATGGATGTTAAAGCGAAACGAATCGCCATGGTATCCTTCTATGAAACTGTTTCGGCAGTGCTACAAAGGAGACTGGAAGGGTGTAATTGAAAAAGTAAAGTTGGAATTGTTAAAACTTTCAGGTTGTAATGATAAAGAAATATTAGCCAGCTTTACAAAAGAAGATGTTTTACACGATGACGAAATTTATTTAGCCCTTACGAAAACAAATTACTTTGGCTGGGGAATTTGCAGTAAATATTTACGACAGGAACTCGGCAAAAAAATAAACTTTAAAGACATAACTGAAGAAAATGCCAATCAGTATAAAACAGTGCCCGGCACAGTACTGCATGCAATTAATGATCTCAGTTTTAATTCTTTTCTGAATGTAACCGGTGCAAAAAATATCGGATACACCTTTTTTGAGATGGAGCCTAATGAAAAAACAATTACTAACTCAAAAAGATATGATTTAATATTAACCGGTTCTACTTGGTGTAAAAATAAATTAAGCGAACACGGCATAACCAATACTGAAGTCTTAATACAAGGTGTTGATCCAAAATTATTTTTTCCTCTACCGCGTAAAGATGATGATAAACTTTTTGTTCTTTTTTCAGGGGGAAAATTTGAACTTCGTAAAGGACAAGATTTGGTTTTAAAAGCATTTGAAGTGCTTCATAAAAAATACCCAAATATGATTTTAATAAACTCTTGGTATAACCTGTGGCCTCATCTTATCTCGTCAATGTCACATTCTAAATTTATTAATTTTGAAGCAGCCGGTAATACCTGGGATGAATTTATGACGAACCTGCTCGAAATAAATGACATCGATAAAACAAAAGTTATATCACTGCCGATTACACCAATAACAAAACTGCGGGAGTTATATTATAAAACCGATCTCGGCATTTTCCCGAATAGAGGGGAAGGGGGAACGAACCTTGTTTTAATGGAATATATGGCGTGCGGTAAACCGGTTGTTGCCTCATATTCAACAGGGCATAAGGATATTGTTACTGAAGAAAATTCACTTCTTCTCAATAATGTTAACCCATTTGTTATTGAAGCAGACAACAAAAAAATAATTGATTGGGAAGAGCCTGACCTTGATGAACTAATTTACAATATTGAGTTTGCTTACTTTAATAGAAACGTAATAAGGGAAGTGGGCAAAAGAGCCGGGGAGACAATGCAAAATTTTACGTGGGGAAAAACCGCTGACAATTTATTGAAATATTTAAAGTAGTTTGATGGATAGTAAATTGATTACGCTAAGTATGATAGTTAAAAATGAAGAAAAATTTTTAACCGGCTGCCTTGAATCTGTAAAAGGCGTAGTTGATGAAATAGTAATTGTTGATACCGGCTCAACAGATAATACAAAAAAAATTGCGGCAGAGTTTGGTGCAAAAGTATTTGATTTTAATTGGGTAAATGACTTTTCTGCCGCACGGAATTTTTCACTTCAAAACTCAACAGGTAATTGGATATTATACCTGGACGCTGATGAGCGGCTGCATCAAAATTCAAAACAGCGTATAAAAAAACTTGCAGGCGGCAGCAGAAAAAAAGCCTATTCCTGTATTGTTAACAGCATTGACAATGTAAAAAACCGCCCTTCAAAAATGGATTATATTCGGTTTTTCCCGAGGCACCCAGGAGTAAAATTTGAAGGTGCCGCCCACGAACAGATAATTCCCTCGCTTATAAAAACCTCACATCAGATAATAAGAACTGAAATTGAAATTATTCACCTTGGTTATAATATTTCGGCAGATGAATTAAAATTGAAAGCAGGGAGAAACTTATCTCTTCTCTTAAATGATTATAAAATAAAAAAACATTCTTACTCTGCTTTTCAAATAGCGCAGTCATACTCACTTATGAGTGATGAAGAAAATGCGGTTAAATATTTTAAAATTGCGCTTGATGATGCAAAATTACTAAGCGCATATAAAGCTGTTGCGTTTCGTTATCTCGCCGCTTATGAATCTCAAAAAATGAAATGGAATGAAGCCTTTGACCTTGCGCAGAAAAGTCTGCTCGCCGATGCCATGCAGCCGCTAACGTATCTTGTTCTTTCGCAAATATATCAGGGTGTAAAGGATTTTAACAATGCAGAACTTAATTGCAGAAAAGCTTTAGATATAAACGCCAAAATTGCTAACCGAAGTTTAGCCTCGGACATGGTTATTATGATTGATGAAAAATCAATTTTATATAGAGGGCTTAATTTATGTTTAATGAACGGCGAGCGGGAACCGTTTAATTTTTATTTTTCAAAATTAAAGGGTTGCGGTAACGGTGACTCTGATGAACTTGCCTTATTTAATCTTTTAATAAATAATATCAAGTACGACGACAAGAAGCTTTCTAATTATATGGTTGCTATAAAAAGCGAAACGCAAGTTGAACTTGTGTTAAGTTTGTTAAAAACTTACACTCACAACAAGCAGCCTTTATTGGAAGAAATGTTAAAGCACACTGGGGATAATGTGCTTGTAATAAACGCTCTGGCGGCGGAGTACGAAAATAAAAAAGAGTATAACCGTGCGGAAGAGTTTTTTAAAAAATCAATATCTATAAATAGTGATTTTCCCCCGTCATATTTTTTTCTGCTTTCACTTTATTTAAAACAGTCCAATACAAATTCAGCCTTAAAAGTAGTTGCCGATTTAGAAAACCGTTTTGGCGGCAATTCTGTTATCGCCCCTCAGGTACAAGCCATAAAAGAAAAAATTGTAAAATATTTTAACTCTTAGCACTAAACTTTTATAAAGCACTATCGATAATGTAAGTGAGAAAAGTTCTCACTAATAACAGCCGTGCAAGGAAGCCCGGCATTTTTATAAAACACATGGAGGTATAACATGTCATTATTCAAAATCAACACAAACGTTGGCGCGCTTAACGCCTACAACGCTCTGGCTAAAGTAAATGCCCAGACCCAAAAAGCTTCTCTTCGCTTAGCTACACAAAAGCGAATTAATTCTGTAGCTGATGATACATCGGGATTCAGAGTTGGAAAAGAACTTCAGGGAAAAGTTACTTTGATGCAAGCATCACAGGGTAACATTGGCTCTGCAAAAGATATGCTTTCAACAGCAGAATCAGCTCTTTCCGCTATCAACGATCTTATAAACCAGATCAAAGGAAAAGTAGCAGACTCAATCGATCCTTCGAAGAACCAAGCTTCTCTAGCTTCAGATGTTGTTGCACTGGGAAACGAAATAAATTCGATTTTCAGCAATACAAAGTTCAATGATACAGCTTTATTGTCGGGTGCAAGCTACAGTGCAGGCTTCTCATTCAGAACCGGTGTTGAAGAAACAACATCAGTAAACTTCGGTACAATGAATACTCTGGATATTTCCGCTCTTACAGGTGCTACATCCGCTTCTGTTTCTACGGTTAGCGTAAGCACAGTTGAAACTGCAGTTCAAAATGCTCTTGGAAGTATTGGTAACTTCAGTCAGAGATTAGACGTGAAAGATGAATATTTGACAGCTGCAATTTCCAATGCTACTGCCAGCGTAAGTAGATTGTTCGACGCTGATATGGCTATGGAACAGTTGAATGCAACTAAAGGACAAATCGGCAGTCAGGTGGCAACATCAATGTTAGCCCAAATGAATTCCGCTCCTCAAGGCATTCTTGCTCTCTTTAGATAAGAGATAGTTCTTATTCTTCTTCCCTCCCGGCAACGGGAGGGATCTTCTGATTTTCCGAAAAAAAAATATTAGGATGACAATTTATGTATCAAGCAACGGCGCATAATCAAAAAGCAAGACTTAACCAATATCTGTTAAAAGAAATTTTAGAGGCAACCCCTCAGCAGCTGATTATAAAACTTTATGACTTCGCAATTGTAAATTGTCAGAGGCAAAATCTCGAAAAAACAAACTTAGCTTTGCAGGAACTTATCAATGCGTTACGGTTTGATGGCGAGGATGTTGCGGATGTGGCAAACGGATTGCTGAAGCTTTATCTGTTTTGCCAGGAGCAAATGAGAAAGAAAAACTATAATGTAGTTTATAAAATATTAACCGAGCTAAGAGACACATGGCTTAAAGCATTAAACAGTTTGTAAATCTAAAATGGCAGTAGACTCATTAACAACCAGCGGAATTAATAATTTAATTAATTCTTATATCGACAGTCAAAACAAAAAACTTATTTCTCCCATTAAAACCAGGAAGAGTAAGTATTCTAACCTTTCTACTGCATATGGTACTTTAAGTTCTAAACTATCTACTTTTAAAACACTATTAAGCAACTTTAAGTTAACCGGCAGCGAATCCCGTTTTGCGTATAAAACAGCAGCCTCATCCAACACAAATTTTTTAAGTGCTACTGCAGCATCCGCTGCATCAAGCGGGGCGTACAACATCAGAATAAACCAATTAGCAAAAAATGATGTTGCCATGTCTACCAACTTGGAATCATCTGCAGTTAATGGTATAACCGGCACACACAGCTTTCAAGTTGTAACCGGCGATGGCGCGGCTGGTTCATTTACAAGCAATGTGGATGTTGCTTTCGATGGTACTGAAACCAACAAAGAAGTTATGGAAAAAATCCGTAATGCGGTAAATGCAGATCAAGCCGTTGTTACTTCTTCTGCTAAAACAGCATCTTCTGCCTATGCGGGTGGTACCTCAACATTTAAAGTAAACATTAACGGCACCGAAAAATCGATTACAGTTAATGGCGGCGGAACATATGAAGATTTGGTTGATGAAGCTATTGCACAGATAAGCGAAAACGTAGACGGTGTAACGGCTGAAAAAGTTTTAGATTCGCCAAACTCCGGCGATGTTAAAATTAAATTTACAGTAAACGATACATCAAAATATATTTCTATCAGCCATGAAAGCGGTTTTGATTTTGTAAGTGATCTTGGTATCGGCGTTACCCAAGAAAAAGGGGCCGCCGGTATTGTTACTGCCTCAACATTTAACCCTGACGGCTCGAATACACAATTATCCTTCAACTCTAAGTTTACAGGTTTAGACTACAGAATAAAATCATTAACAGATGTTGGTGCCGGAACAGCACTAAGTGCGGTAGGGTTAAATCTCGGTTCTTCGCGTCCTGTTTATGATCAAACCCCCGACCCGGATACCGCCGGATTTGTTTATGCGGATATTACTTCTGAAAACAACCAGCTAAATTCAAAAATAGAATTTAATGGATTAAGCATCCAAAGAAACTCCAACTCAATCGATGATCTATCCCCGGGTGTAACTTTTGATTTAAAAGGAGTAATGCAAGCTTCGGATACTACTGTAAGCGCAACGGTAAACAAAGATGTATCTGAAGTTAAAAAACAAATTGACGATTTTATTACAAAGTTTAATGATGTTTACAAATATGTAAAGGACAACAGCAGCGTAAATTCAGGCAACCGCGGTGTCTTCTACTCCAACGCAAATGCCTCGCGGATTGTAAATGAATTAACCTCGCTTACATATTCTCAGGTTTCCGGTGTGCAAACCGGCAATCTAAGTTATCTTACACAATTAGGCATATCCTTCTCTTCATCAACCGGATTAGTTATTTCCGATGCTGAGGTGTTAAATGAAAAATTAACGAATAGTATGGATCAGGTTGAAACAATATTTAATTCTTCAACAGGCATTGCAAATAAACTATACGATTTTATAAATCCGTATCTTGGGGTAGAAGGTTATCTTTCAAAAGCGCAGGAATCTGCCGATGGTAATCTTACATACCTTAATACCAAAATGACCTCGACTCAATCCAGAATAGATAAAAGTGCAATGGTATTAAGAAATAAATATGAGCGACTCCAGGCGCAAATGGCGGCTATGCTGTCAACTCAAAATCTAATTGCCTCTATCGGCGGCGGGTTATTTCAATAATTATGTTAGAAGAATTTATAAAAAATATTAGTTTACTATTAGATGACGTAATAAATTGTTTAAATGATCTTAATGAGGACAATTTTGATGAACTCTATCCGCGTGTAGTTATTGACATGAAAGAAGTACATGCAATAAAGCAGATGCTGCAAAGTAAATATAATGGTGATGACCTAATGATTTTTAATATTGAACTTTTGGAAAAGACTAAACTTATCCAAACAAAATTCGATAATATTATTGAATACAAAGAAAAAGAGCAGGCAGATATATTGATGCAGCTCCAGAAAATGCAAAATAATAGAAAATTAGCAAACTATAGGTGATAAATTGGAAATAAAGCCCCTTTCTACAAACCCTTATCTTAATAAGGACGTTGTGCAGACAAAGAAAGGCAAGGATGTCGAAGAAAATATGAAGCCTAAGGACAGGCTCGAACTATCAAGCGAAGCAAAACAAATTAAAGACGACCAGTTGGATTTGAAAAAGCTTGATGCAATAAAACAAAAAATTGCAAACAAATTCTACGACTCCGATGAAGTAATTGGAAAAGTAGCTGATGCAATTTTGAAAGAAACACTTCCCAAATAAGTTTATAAGTTTCATCCCCTCACATATTTTAGCAGCCTTCTGTAAAATGAAGGTTGCTAATTTACCCTCAAATCTTTATAATTAAACCGCACTTAAAAAAATATGATTATTCTTCCCTTATGTCATTTGAGGAAATACAAAATAATAAGCTGCTGATTTTAGGCAAGCTGTCCGCAAGTCTTCTTCATGAAATCAGAAACCCGCTTTCAGCAATAAAGTTGAATCTTGATTATCTGGAAATGATAAAGAATGAATTGCCCGGCGAAGCGGTAGAATCGGTTACAGGATGCACAGAAGCAGTTCAGCGTATTCAACATCTTATAGATATGCTGCTTACCTTTTCGCGTAAGGATGGCTCCAAGGCGTCCGTGTGTTCATTAAATGAAGTTGTATTAAGTGCCATCGAAATTGCCCGGGGAAACTCTACTCGCAATAATATTTTATTGGAAAATAATCTTGAACCGACGTTGCCAAAAATTAAAGTTTCATTCAATAAAGTACTCCAGGTAGTATTAAACCTTATTACTAATGCTATTGAGTCGTGCGATAAGAATGGAAAAGTTATCGTTAAAACTTATCAAAACGGTAACTGCCAGGTAATTTGCGAGGTTGAAGATAATGGTATTGGAATAAGTGATGAAGATAAAGAAAAAATCTTTGCCGACTTTTTTACAAAAAAGAAGGAGGGTACCGGATTGGGCTTAAGCGTATGCAAGATGCTGCTTTCAGAATGTAAC
>JAIOIM010000109.1 GCA_019912505.1 Ignavibacteriaceae bacterium | reverse complement strand
TTCGAGGAGTATTTCGTTTATGTGAGAAGTCGTTTTAACTTCGCGGCGAACGATTTTTTCGCCAATAGCTATTGAAAGCTTTACTACAAGATTTTCAAATAATTTATCATAGTTAGAAATGGTTTCGCCCAGTTCGTTAATAATGCGCTCTACCTCAGTATATTTTATTTGCAGTTTATTTGAGTATTCCTCCGAAAGTTGACTCACTGCTTCCTCGCGCCCCTTTAAAAAACCGAGTTCATATTGTTCTTCGAGTTTTTCATTCATCAAGTCTTCCTCGCGCACTACTACTTGAGTTTCTTCTTCAAAATCATCTTTAAACTTTATATTCATTCGCCCAGGTTTAACACCGAGTCTTATTATATCAGACATATATTTCTTCCGCACCGCCTCGTAAGTTCAGGGCTATTTCTCCCTGTTCTTCAAGCCTTTTTACAACATCAATTATTTTGTTCTGGGCATCTTCTACCTCTTTTAATTTTACCATACCCATATACTGCAGCTCTTCCTTTAGCAAATCCGCTGCACGTTCTGACATGTTAGAGAATATTTTATCTTTTAATTTTTCATCTGCAATTTTTAATGATAATGCAAGATCTTTTCTGTCAATCTCACGCATAATTTTTTGAATATCTTTGTCCTGTATAAGAATGAGGTCGTCGAACAGAAACATCAAACGTTTTACTTCCATTGCCACTTCGGGATCTCTCTGTGAGAGTGAGTCCATAATTTTTTTACTCAGCGATACACTCGTTTTGTTTAGAATACTTGCAAGGCTTTTCGTTCCACCAATTTTACTTAATGACTGACCGAGGCTTAAGCCTGCCATATCATCGACTACACGTTCAATTTGCTGCAAAGTTTGAGGTGATATTTTTCCGAGTGTTGCAATTCTATAAACTACCTCTGTTCTAAGCACTTCGGGCAACTCTCGTATTGCTGCTGCTGTTTGATCGGGATTTAAATGAGAAAGTATCAACGCAATAGTTTGAGGATGTTCTTTGTTTAAGAAGTTTACTAATTGTGTTGAGTCTGCTTTTTTCAGCACATCAAAACCTTTTAAAGTTGCAAGGTTCTTTACCTTTTCAATAATTTCCACTGCCTTCTGAAATCCAAATGATTTTTCGAGAACTGCCTGTGCATAATCTATACCCCCTTCAAGTACATACTCGCGGGCGGTAACCATATTATAAAACTCTTCCATAATAGAATCGACTGTAGTTGAAGGTATGTTTTTAACCTTACTTATTTCAGTCGATATCATCTCAACCTCCATTGGGTCAAGATGCCGGAAAACAGAAGAGGCTGTTTCCACATTGAGTGCAATCATTAATAGGGCTGCTTTTTGCGAGCCCGATATTTCTGCCATCCGAAATTCGGTTGAAGGCAAATTTTTTCCATTACTTTGGTTAGATCTCATCTTCGTGAAGCCATGCGTTAATTAATTTTGCCGCTTCCATTGGATTTTTGGAAACGTAGTTTGTTATTTTTTCTTGCTGATTAAGTTTCAAAACTGCCTCATCGGAAATTTCATCTTCAATGTCGCCCAATGGCAGCGCTGTTCGTTTTCTCTGCGGAGCTATCAGCGGTTTTTGTTTATCATTAATTTGTCCCGAAGGAGCGGCAGGTTCAAATGCAAAATCATCCTGAGAATTAAACGTGCCGATTATAATTCTTTCATTCTTTAGTTTATGCATCAATCCTTTTAGTAAAAAGATAGAGGCGCCTATTGCTATTATTATCAGAAACAAATTTATATATTCGCCCATATTGTCCAAGAAAGTAGGTTCTTCAATAATAAACTCATCAAGAGGTTTAGTTTCAAACGAAATATTAACGAGTGAAAACTGGTCATTTCTTTCACCGTTTATACCAACTGCATTTCTAATTATTTCTTCAAGTTTCTTCATCTGATCTGCTGGGCGGGGTTCAAAAACTGTTTCGATAACATTACCCTTTTTAACTTCTTTACCAACATCGTTAATAACGGCTGCTACACTTAGTTTTTTTATGGTTCCCGTTCCTTCAACAACACGCTGTACTGTTTTGCTTATTTCGTAATTGGTGGTACTCACTTCGGTAGTTTGCGCGGTGGAGTCCGAGCTTGTTCTTCCGGCGTTTTCTGACTTGGTTGATTGCTCGCTAACGGCAACTTGAGAATCAGGATCGTAAGTTTCCATTGTTTTTTCAACCTGATCAAAATTTAACTCGGCGTTTACCTGTATAATTGAATTACCGTAACCAACAACATTATCCATTATGCGCTGTGCTTTTTGTACAAGATATTCTTCAACCGATTGTTTAATTTCGTATTGTTTAGAACTTGAAACAGCGAGGGGGTCTTCATTGTTTTCTTTTGACAGTAGTCTTCCTCTTGTATCTAACAGAGAAACTTTTTCGGGGGCAAGTCCCTCCACACTGCTTGATATAAGATTAACTATTGCCGAAACATTACTCTTCGATAGCGTGAGACCATTTTTCAATTTTAAAACAACCGAGGCAGTGGGTGGTTTTTGTTCATCTTTAAAAACCGATTTTTCCGGAAACACAAGGTGAACCCGAACGCCTTCAACACCATTCTGCTGCATAATAGTACGAGATAGTTCTCCCTCGAGTGCACGTTTGTAATTTAATTTTTGCATAAACTCCGACATCCCCATCGAGGACTTATCAAAAAGCTCATAACCCAAAACTCCCGAACTTGGGATTCCTTTGCCTGCAAGTGAAAGACGAACTTCATAAACTTTTTCTTTAGGAACTTTTATAGTTCTTCCGTTGTCGTCAAGTTTAAAGGGCACTTTTTCGTTATTCAATTGGTCAACAACTTTTGATGCATCTTCTTCGGCAAGGTTTGAGTAAAGAACCGTGTAATTAGGTTCGTTAAGGAATAACATAAGAACGCCAAGTATTGCAACTGTTAATGCTACAACGCCGCCTATCAACATTTTTTGCTGCATTGTAAGTTTATTAAAGATACTAAAAACTGCTTCTAATGGATTTTTATTCATGGTTCTAAATCTGAATTCTTGTTAGCTCTTTATACATATCAATTGCTTTGTTTCTTATTTCCATTAGCAAATCTAAACTTGTTTTTGCTTTTTCACCGGCAATCATAACTTCGTGAAGTTGTACATCGCCGCCGTGAATAAATGCATCCGTTAGGTTTGCGGTTTCATGCTGCTGGTTATTTACCTGCCCGATAAAATCGGTTATAACATTTTCAAAAGCTTCACCGCCTGGTTTTGGCGTTTCTTTTATTGGGTTTAAAGTTTGACTAAAACTTCCAATTTGATTTATCTCCATAATTATCCTCTCTTATCGAACATTGAACCTACAGCAACACCGGTCATCTTCCCACGGCGGTTATAGAAGTGATGATCCATTATTTCTTCTGTATCATCAGGGTAAAGCTGTGTAAAAAATTGTTTCTCATCGCCTGTTACTTTTTCGGGAGCCGTCATTTTTACGGCTGTGCTC
>JAIOIM010000108.1 GCA_019912505.1 Ignavibacteriaceae bacterium | reverse complement strand
ACTCTGAATTCCGCTTCTTGAAATAAATCCGATTGATGGGTTAAAACTTTCTTGAATAAAACTGTACGACATATACTGATCAATCAAATCATTGGGATAATCGATATAAATTTTACCAGCCCACGAATTATCCATCCCGTTTTTTTCATCACTTTTTGCAACACCGGCGCCGATAATTAGATTTTTATCACCGAGAAAATCGCTAAACACAAACTCGGCATCACCTGCGTAAACACGGTTAAACCCTTCTTTAGAATATTTGTTAGCTATAAAAAAACCTGCATATGATTTTTCAAGCAAATCAAATTTAACTCGCCCCACACCATAATTTGTAGTGGGCTCTATTCCCTTCCGGCTTGTTTGCATATCAATAATACCAATTTCTGCCCCCTTTGTTCTGCCAACGAGCTTTGCACCGCCGATAATTGGAATTTCCTCACCCTTACTTAACCCAATTCGTCTGCTGTAAAAAAGATTATTGTTGCCGCCGAGAGAAAATGAAAAAACGCTTGAGCCTTCAAGAAAAAAATCTCTTTTCTCAGGGAAAAACAGAGGGAAACGGGTTAAGTTTATTCTTGCCCTGTCTGATTCAACCTGTGCAAAGTCTGTGTTAAATGTCAGATCAAGCGAAAGCGTTTCTGTTATCCCGTATTTAATATCGAGTCCCGGTTTGTGCACATAATTTTTAGCATCGGCGTTTAGCTGTGCCCCGCCAGTAACAAACGGCTTTAAATAAATAGGGGTGCCCCGTTTTATTCCTTTAATGCCCAGTAGTGTGCCGCCGTAAGCAGGGTTAAAAAAGTTTTGGTTTGCAGCGTATCCCTCCCACTGTACTTCTTCGTTAAAGCGTTGAATTTTTCTATAAAAATTGATACCCCATATTTGTTTTTCGATATCATAAAATTTAAATGTTGAGAATGGGAAAACCATTTCGGTACTCCACCCGCTGTCGGTTGCAGCAGAGCGGACGTCCCACACTCCGTGCCAGCTTTCGTTCATTCCATGGTTACCGGTTAGTAAAATATCATCTCTCATTCCAAGAGGGTTTGTGCCAAACCAGTAGGCGTTTCGGTCATCATTAAAGGTATCAAAAAATATTGCTACATTGTCATCTCCGCTCCATTTGCCGTCTAACTTTAACTCGCGTGCAATAATTTTAGAAGGTTCGTCATCATAACAAAAAAAAGAAACATAAATATTATCTTCATCATAAAGAATTCTAACTGTAGTTTTGAAAGATGGAGGATTTCCGGGGATAGGCTCGTGCTGGGTAAAATCGGTTATTGGTATTGCTTTTTGCCACACAGAGTCTGTAACAAATCCATCAATTTCGGGCGGGTTAATTGTTCGTACGGCATATGCAATTTTGGGCTGCGCTGAATGAAGTGATGCTAAAAAAAATAGAATAATAACAACTTTGTAACCCAACTTTTGAAAAAAAACAACCACTTTTTTCCCGGAAATATTTTCGATGAATTAAAATTTGATGTTTAAAGATAAGCATTATTCAATTCATCTCTTATCTTAAATTATTTTTGATTTTTCTGTTAAATCTTTTAGTCGAATTTTCGATAATGTATAAAGGTTGTAATAAGTAGGGCAGGTGCATAACCGCATATCTAATAATATAACAGGTTAATTTTCTATGTACTTCAAAATTCGCAATTTTTTGCGTTTTTTGTAAATTTGTATAATAAATATAAAAAGTTTTATGTCTAAAAAAATTATTGTTAAACTTGATAATAAAGACCTTCCGAAACTAAAGTCTATTTTAGCTATGAGAGAAGGTGGACTTGCTGATTTGAAAGTTACAGGCTTGCGTTACGGTAAACTGGGGGATGAAATTGTAATAAGTTTTAACATTGATGATAAGCATCATCGGATGATAGTTGAAAAATTTATCCTTAATAATTTAAAAATTCTTCAGCCTGACGATACAACAATAAAAATTATTGAAAAAGCGCAGGTCTCAACATCGATGGGTTCGCGTTTTTCAGAAACAACATCTTGGAGTAAATTAAAAGAAAAAGCATCCGCTGCGGCTGGGAGCGGAGCAGACTCACTTGAAGAATCTATTGCAACTGGCAACTACGAAAAGGTTGTGCAGATTGCCAAAGATATAAAAAATGATCACCACACGATTGAACGAGCAATAACCGGACTTACAGCAGCTCTTGTAAACGCAATTGAATATAATTTTCAAAAGGGAATGAATAATAAATATGAAATCGACATATATTTGTCTGCGTTAATAAAAATTGCTTCGGATGAAAAGTTAAAAAATTTGAAACAATTTGTTGCCTTAAAATCTGCGGGATTTAAGGCTATTGAATTATGCGAAACTCATCCTGAAAATCTTTGGGAATTAGTAAAAATATGTAATAACAGCACGTTAGTTAACAGCGTTAATATAATGGCGGCAGTTGTTTTTGCCCGCAATACACTCCCCTTTGAAGATGAACAAAAAGAAAATTTAGAGTACGCTACGAAAAACCTAAATATAAGATGGCTGCAAATAGCGTTTGATATAATTGAATTTGAATTTGATTCGATTGAGGTAGAGCAGTTTAACGCCTTAATTGATTACGTAAAAGCTCACCGGTAGCACGTTTCGGTTTTGATTTATAGTTGAATGGTTTTATTGTTGAACGGTTAGTGAGTTCGCTCTAAAAAGTCAAAATACTCCAAATGTCATTCCTACGAAAGCGGGGATCTCATACGAATACACAAAATTTCAGATTCCCGTTTTCACGAGAATGACCTTTTAAAGCGAAATCATTGCCGTCCGCTTCAGTGAACGGATTATGATACTAAAAATATTCTTGGCTTTAGCCGCATATATTTTTAGCGCATGTGGCTAAAGCCCAATAATAGCGGGCATCAAATCAGTCCGTCATATGAAAATGACGGCAATGATGTTTTTTACTTTAAGAGCGTCATCTTTTTGGATGCCTTAAAACTGCCGCTTGTTATTTCGTAAATATACAAACCACTTGCTAATCCGCCGGCGGCGGAACTGGCGTCAAAGGTTACTTCGTAACGTCCTTTTGTTTTGTATTCGTTTACGAGGGTTATTACCTCACGCCCCAGCATATCGTAAACTTTTAATGTTACCATTCCGTTTTCCGGAATTTGATAGCGAATTGTTGTCCTTGGATTGAAGGGATTGGGGTAGTTTTGGAAAATGTCGTAAGTAGTTGCGTTAACATTTTCACCCAGACCAATATTTACTCTATTTGTTTTTGCTAGAATTGTTGAATTGTCATATTTAGCCGTAACCGAATAACCCGCGTTAAAATTATCATCTATATCAAGAGCAAGTTTTACTGTTCTATTGCCTATGCCGTTTGTGTTTACATTAAACTGTAAATTGGCATAAGGAGTTTGATTGTTATTGTTAAACGTAATATCGTCAAATACAGCTATTTCCGAATTTGTATTTGCGTCAATCAATTTTACTTTAAAATCCAAATACTCATTATTTCCAAAGATAGAACCGGTATTATTGTTTGAGCCGTATTGAATGCTGTACAAAAATTCCGAATCGTTTGTTAAATCGAATGGTTCTGTTTCGAGATATTCTTCTACATCATTGTTGGAGTTTAACTGTGTGTTTTCATCCATCCTTTTAAACTAAATATTCTCACCATTCACCATTACGTCCCCTACTGAATAGTAGTATGATGTGTTATCCTTAGTTATTGTTCCTTCTCTGCCGGAACAAATAATACCGCTGCCGGTTACCTTTGACAGGCTAAAATAGCTCTGCAAATTATTTGTCATATCAAAGCTGTAAGGCGTCTGGGCATTGTTAAATATCATTCCGTATACGTCGCTGCTTGTTTGTCCATTACAAACATCTACTTGCTGACCATCAGAGTTTATAGTTTTTATTGTAGAAAGTGTTGTGTTGTTTGTTTCTTTTGTCAAATTATCAAACTGGTTCCAAACAATAAAATAATTTTGATGATTATTTGTTTTTTGAATTACAGAGCCCCTTACGTTACTGCCAAAATTCCAGAAAGGGCTTGTGGGCGATGACCCGCGGAACAAAGCTCTTTTTTCCGTTACCTGTGTTATTGCTTCTGTTTTTTCATCCACATATTCAGTAGTTCTTTCGCCTACCCAAGTTAACCGCGCATACGCATCGGTTCCCGGAAGAGTTACTATTCGCGGTTTGTAATTTTTTGTATAACCGGAGTTTAATGATATTTGATTACTTTGAGCATGAGAAATATCTAGGGATGCGATGGGATTTACAACCTGATACCATATTTTAGAACTGCCGTTAGTAAAGTTATCTTCCTGATAGGCTAAATAAAATTTCGGCATACCTTGCCAGTTTATTAACTCAGAACTTGCAAGTGTCGGGTTACTGAAATTTATATCGGTACCTATAATATTATCCCAGCATGAAAGTGAAAGCTCTTTAGAATTATGATCATAAGTATAGTAACCGTAAACCAGCCCCGGCTCGGGTCCAGTGCCCCCGCTGCTGCTGAATGCTTTATAAACAAATAACAAATATGATAGGTGTTCTAATTGACCATTATAGAATTCTATAGCAATAGGATTATCTAAAGAATAGCTATCATAGCTAGAAATTAAACTGTACGGTCCGTGTGCTATTTGATTTGTGGCGTAATTATAAACTACCGCTTTTATATCCGGGCCGTTACTGTTTTCTTGATAGCAGATGGCAACATAATCATTATCCAAATCAATTATTGAAGGGTTTTTCGCTTCATTGCTGCATATTGGGTTTCCATTATTCATCAATGTCCAGTTACCGGTGCCCGTTTTTGTTTCGTACCATATTTTACCCATGCTTGAATAAACAGAATGATAAACACCATCAACTTTACTTCTAATAAATTTCCTTTGGCTGTTGTGGTCATAGGTGTTTGCATTGTTAGTTAATAAACTACCTTTAAGATATGCTGTCGCCTGCGATGGATAAATAGTAAAACTAACGGCTGACAAACTATTATTAAAATGCTCTATGGATAGACCGCTAACATCTGACCATCGCTGAAAATATAATGGATGAATGTGGTTATTAACTAAAATTGAGACAGGGGCTTCTATCGAATAATGTGGTTTATTAGGGTTGGTGTAATCCATATTAGGGAAGACACCACCATAATCACCTACAGAACTATTTAATAGTTGCAGAGGTGCATTATATTCTATAAATTCATTCGATTGATACCAATTATGACTGTTTGGATCTTCATAATAATGCCAGGGATCTTTAATCTTTATTTTGCCTAAATTATCAAATCCTTCTATTTTTGTTTTAATAACCGAACTGGTTGTAAAATCAAAAAAGGAGATATACTCTTTTGGTGTCAATGGTGAAATATTGAAACTGAAATTTAATTCGTACTGACTCGAAGTGGTTGTCCAATCGAGATGTTTTAATGAATAGTTATAATTTCTCCATCTGTTTGCTGCTGGTAACACATCTGTTCTTATAGTATGATTTACATTAGGAAAAACAGGCACAAAACTTCCTGAATTAATTTTATTAATTTTATCTTCATCCAGTACAAGTTGACCATAATCTCTCGCCCCATTTATATTATTTATAAATTGTATTTCTGCAAAGTTACTTTTATTAATTATTTTAGTAGCTGTTATTAAATCATCATTAGAAACATCCATGATTGTAACTTTCAATTCAACATTATTGTTGCCCATATTAACAACTTGTTTATGTTCATCGTCATACCAATAATAATTATTACCATATATGCTGAAATGTGGTAATAGACTCAAATCATGATGATTTATAACGGTTGTTGTGCCACCCGGTAATTGTTTTATTTCCCAGCTGATATAATATTCACCAGAACCTCCATTTATATCGGCTATGTATTCACCTGTCGAACCCGTCAATAAATTTGATGGTCCTGTAATAGAAACTGAAAAGTTAGGAGAATATGGACTTACATTTCTAACGAAATCATTATAACTCCATCCGGGAATATTACCCCAACTTTTAGAATGCAATGTGCCATTAAAATTTAGAACAAAATCTGGTATTCCAACATCAAAACCGGATGGAGGGAATATTTCAAAACTCCATCCAATTTCACCAGAGTAGGTAGTTACATTGTGCCAATTATTATGAATAAGAATTTCATTTATGGGGCTTCCATTCATACCCTCTTCCGAATCAAATGACATGTAACAAAAAGTATTGGGGGAACAGCCGCCAATTGGAATGATAGGAAAAGATTTTATCGGTGGATATTTATCCACTTTAATAAGAAATGGAGTTGTCCTTAATACTGCAAACTCATCTCTATTATTGTGCTCCCCTTGCGCTGGTCCCCAACCATGGTCTAACAAATCTGGGATTGTAGGACAAGGATTTTGAGCGATGTTACTTTCAATTGAAATAAAAATTAGTAACAAAGTAATTAGAATAATATTATTTTTTTCATTTAAGTTTTTCATTTTTTTCTCTCTTATCTTTTTAACATAATAATTATTGCAGTAGTGCCGCCGCGTGTACCGCATGCAACAACAAGATTGTTTTTCATCTCTACCCTATACCAG
>JAIOIM010000107.1 GCA_019912505.1 Ignavibacteriaceae bacterium | reverse complement strand
CAGTTAATTACTTCTGATGAACTTGCATTTAGACTTTTAGATAAAGATAAAAATCTTCAGATAATTGATATGCGAACTCCGAAAGAATTTAAGGATATGACCTTCCCACGTTCCAAATCATTCACCGTTGAAGGCTTGTTTGAAAAATTTGCAGATAAAATTATAAATATTAAAAAGAAGGAAAATGTATTTATAGCTAATGATGAACTCACTGCAAAAAAGGCTGCGATAGTTGCAGATAAACTTGGCTTCAATAATATTTTTGTTCTGAAGGGCGGTGTAAATGAATTTACAAAAGAAATACTAAACTATAATCCCAATGACGTTGTAGCCCACAACCACAATGATGCTACAAAACGGTTTAGGTTAAAAGCCAGTATTATGATTCCAAAATTAATTGAGGAAAGTAAAAACAGTATAGTGCCGGATAAAAAACCAAAACGGGTGCTCGGTGGTTGTTAGTTATTAAAAAAAAAGGAGAGTCTTAGTTGTTCCTTTTTTACTTAATGAAACGAGCAAAATATTTCATCGTTATTTTCTGCAATGTGTAAACTAAAGCATTGAAAATAGTAAGTGATTAATTAGTAATTATTGGTTGGTAAGTTTGGTGGTCGAAGCTGCCTCATTCTCGTTTTACTCATTCTTTGAATAAAACGTAACGGTAATTTCTGTCCCTTTTTCTTTTTCACTCTCAACTTTTATATCGGCATTATTTAGTTCGCAATATTTTTTTACAAGTGCCAGCCCAAGTCCATTGCCTTCAAATTTGCGGGAGTATCCCTGTTGTTCCTGGCTAAAAGGTTTAAATATATTTTGTAAATATTCATCCGAAATCCCGATCCCCGTATCTGAAACAGATACAAATAAATTATCAACAACATCTCTTCCTATTAAAATATTTACATTACCGTTTTCAGTATATTTTATTGCGTTTTCAATAATATTTGAAAATATTTGATAAACAGAATACTCATCAACAATAATTGACGAATGAACTGTTTGCACAAATAGATTGAAAGATAATTTTTTATTTTTAGCGCGACTGCTTAACTCGCTATACAATTTTAATAATATATCTTTGTGCAAATCTATCTCTCTTGGCACTACCTCATAAGTTCCGAGTTGCATCTCGGACATATTTAGGATTAGATCTATCGTTCTAATTGTTCTTGCGCCCTGGTTTTTTACAATGTTAAAACCCTCTAATAAATCAGGTGTAATTTTATCCTCCACATCTTCATGCAGCAGCGAAACCCAACTGAGCATAACATGGAGCGGAGTTCTAATTTCGTGAGAAACCGATGCTAAAAATTCAGATTTTAACCGGTCGGATTTTTCAGCTTGTTCTTTTGCTTCAATTATTTCTACTTCAGCCTGCTTTCTTGCTGTAATATCGTTCATAACAACAAGGATAGCGGTTTTATCTTGGTAAGGTATATTTGCCGCCTTGATAATTACATTTCTTACCTTACCGTCTTTATCTAAAATCTCTGCTTCATAATCTTCAACATCTTCACCCTTGCCCCGGCGTAACATATTCCTGATAACCTTTGATTTATATTCGTTAGATATAAAATTAAGCATAGAGATATTTTCATAGTTATCCTCTGCAACACCAAAAACCTCTCTTAAAATTTTATTTGTAAAAACTATTTTGCCTTCAGAATGAACAAGAACATATTCCGGCAGACGAGCTATTAACGCTTTATTAAATTGCTCCCTTTCCGCTAAAGCGTTATTCAATTTTTTTGCAGTTCTGTATCTATTTAAGATAATACCCCATGCAATTATTAGTATGAAACCGATCACAATCATGTAAAGCAAAAAAGTAGATTGCTTATCAATTTCTAACTGCCGAATTTTAGTTACATTTTTTTCCTGGTCGTATTTGAGATTAAGTTCTTCGAGTTCTTTTTTTACACTCTCCGAGTTTATTTTTTCATTTATTGCTACAAATTTTATATAATTATAAAACTTTTTTTTATCCTCATGCCGTTTGCTCGACAAAAGATATAGTTCAAAATAAGCATCCCGCAATAGTGGATAAAATGAGAACTTAGCTGCAATTTTACGAGCTTCCAGCAAATTATTTTCAGCGAATTTATACTCTTTGGCTCTCATATATATTTTACCGAGTTCAAGATGTTGCTCACCTTGCCCAAGATTATCATCTAATTTTTTTCTAAGCTCTAATGAGTTTTTAGCAAAAATTAACGCAGAATCAAATATGTCCTCTTCAACAAAAAGCTTTCCAAGGTTTGAAAATGTTAACGCAAGATTTTCAACATTATTTTCCTCTTTACTTAAGGAAAGTGCTTTTTTTAATAGTGTACTTGCTTTATCATATTTCCTGATTTTGATGTACGCTTCACCAAGATTATTCAGCGAAACTATTATTGCCCCCTTCTCACCAATCTTGTATTTATATTCAAGCGCTTTGTTAAAGTAAGAAATAGCTTCACGGGTTTTATCTAAATGCGTGTAGATAAGCCCTATGTTGTTTAACGATGATGCAATGGCAATAGAATCATCAAACTCCTCTCTTAATTGTAACGACTCAAGATGTTTTTCTAAAGCGATATTGTAGTAACCGGTATAAGTAAGGCTTCTGCCCGATATATTAAGAAGGGTTGCTTTAAGTTTTGGATCTTGGTAATTCTTTAATTTTTCTAAACCGTCTTGGGCAATTTGCAGAGATTTTTTTGAGTTTACCGTTAAGTATAACCAACTCAATTCTTTCATTGATTCAATTTGTTCAAGTCCAGTTTGATTGACTACCTGCGCTTCTAATAATTTTATTTCTTCATTGAGTGATTGCGCTATTAGCGGTGTGGGAATAAGCAGAATGGTAAAAATTAATATGATAAATAATCTAATCACGACAGGCAAAATATTTTTATTG
>JAIOIM010000106.1 GCA_019912505.1 Ignavibacteriaceae bacterium | reverse complement strand
TTAATATCCTGTATGGGAAAAGTCATTGCTGTTGCGGTTCCAAAGGGAGGAGTGGGTAAAACCACAACAGTTGTTAATTTAGCCGCCAGTTTGGCTGTTGCCGAGAAAAAAACTTTAATAATAGATTTTGATACCTCAGGAGCCTGCTCTATTGCCCTTGGTTTTACTCCCGATAAAATTAAAGGTGATATTTTAGATTTATTCAGTTACACTAAATCAATCGATAAGGTTATACATAAAACCGAAATCCCGTTTTTAGACTTTATCCCATCGCAAGTTTCAACATATCAATCAGAACAACGCTTAGAAAAACTATCTGCCAACATAATGTTTATCGCAAATGTAATCCGATACGAGGCTGACTCTTATGATTACATTATAATAGATTGCCCACCCTACTTAAAAGGAATGACAACAAACGCAATGGCAGTTTCCGATTCACTGCTTATCCCTATTCGCGCAGAAAATTTTTCTCTGGATGCTCTCGGCAAAATAATGCAGCATTATGAATATGTAAAAAGGATTTATAACAGCAGATTAAAAATTGAAGGGATACTTTTTACGATGTTCGAAGCGCACACAAAAGTATCTCAATTGGCAATGGCGCAGTTAATGCAAAATTATGGTCAGTATCTTTTTAAAATCACAATTCCCAAAAATGTTACAATATCCGAATCGACCTTTAAAGGAATTCCGGCTGTTTTATATAAAGCTGTGTCTAAAGGCTCACAAGCATATTTGAACTTAGCCTTAGAGATAATGAAAAAAAGTTGAGCTAAGAGGTTTAATTATTAGTCGGTGTTATTTTATATTTTTTCATTTTTCTCCAAAGTGTTGATGGATTAATATTAAGCTCCTTAGCCGCATTGGTTTTGTTCCATCCGGTTTTTTCTAACGCCAGCAATATCAATTTTTTTTCGGTTTCTTTTAGTCCGGTTGGCATTGCTGTATCATTCGAAGGTATATTTATTTTGTTTGTTTCGCGTATTCTTTTTGGAAGACAATCAGCCTGTATAATTTCGCCGCTGCACAATACAAAACAATGCTCAATGGCGTTCTCTAACTCCCTTATATTTCCCTGCCATTTATTCTCCGTTAAAAGGTCATACGCTGCCGATGAAAACTGTTTTATTTTTTTGTTGAATTTTTTATTGAAGCTTTCGATAAAATGATTTACTAACAATGGAAGATCATCAATTCGTTCCCTTAACGGGGGGAGATGAATATTGATTACGTTTATTCTATAAAATAAGTCCTCGCGAAATCGCCCTGCGGAGATTTCTTTAGCAAGATTTTTATTTGTAGCTGCAATAATTCTGGTTTCCATTTTTATTGTTTTGTTTCCGCCGACCCTTTCGAATTCGTGTGTTTCTAAAACTCTCAATAACTTTGTTTGAACAGCTGTTGAAAGATCCCCAATTTCATCAAGGAATAAAGTGCCGCCTTGTGCAAGTTCAAATTTTCCTATTTTTGTTTTTATTGCACCGGTAAAGGCTCCCTTCTCATGTCCGAACAGCTCGCTTTCAATAAGTGCTTCTACAAAAGCGCTGCAGTTTACTGCAATAAAGGGACCTGTTTTTCTCAAACTGTTAAGATGTATTGCCCGCGCTGCTAATTCTTTTCCGGTTCCGCTTTCGCCGGTTATTAAAACCGAGCTATCAAATTGCGCTACGCTTTCTAATACGGAAATGATTTGTTTTAATTCTTTGTTTCTGCCTATGATGTTTTCATATTTGAAAAAGTTACTGAGATGTTCGGATAAATTTTTAATTTCCGATATATCAATGAAGGTTTCTACTGCCCCGATTTTTTCATTTTTATTATTCGTTAGTATTCCGGAGTTTACCCGGATGGGAATTTTTCTGCCGCTTTTATGTAAAATTTCCAATTCTTTTCCTATCATCGGCTTTCCCTTTTTTATTGTCTGTTCCATATGACAGCCATTACGGCAGAGGGATGAATTAAAAATCTCCCAGCATTTTTTACCAATAGCCTCTGATTTTTTGTGCCCGGTAATTTTTTCTGCAGATGTGTTGAATGAAGTTATGTTCCATTTATTATCTATTGTAAAAGTGCCTTCAATATTACTGTTGAAAATTGCATCAAGTTTATTTTTTTGATCTATAAGTTCATGAGTTCTCATCTCAAGTTCATCCGATAATGATAACATCTCTTTTGTATCCCTGAATACAAAAACCACACTTAAAACATTTCCATCTTTTGTAATAGGAGTGATTGATGCGAGAACATTTTTTACATTCCCTTTCAGGTCAGTAATATTGATTGGAAGATTGGTATAAACACGGTTATTCTCAATCGATTGAGAAATGAATTTTATATCTTCCGGGCACTCCCGAAATAATATTCCGCATTCCGCACCGATAATATCATCTTCTTCATAACAGCTAATTCTTGAAGCGGCTTCGTTGAAAACTATTATTTTTAAGTCTTTCCCTATAACGGCAATTCCGTCAGGAATTATAACCGCTTCTTTATTTTTATCAATAATTTGCTGCACTTCTTTCATCACGGGGTCTCATTTTATTCTATTGCAAACTTAATGATTGCCTTGCGTTATTG
>JAIOIM010000012.1 GCA_019912505.1 Ignavibacteriaceae bacterium | reverse complement strand
TATTAAACCGGTATTCAGCACAAATATAAATATGCCGGTTAAAGCTGCTGAACTCACATCACTTCAAAACAGTAAAGATGTTACTTTCGCTTTAGTTAATAATAACGATCTGCATCTTTTAAATGATAATGGAAATATTACAACGAATTTAAACAACTTCTCCGATGTTCACCCCGCTGCTTTTTTTTGGAATA
Source organism: Ignavibacteriaceae bacterium (assembly GCA_019912505.1). Taxonomy (GTDB): domain Bacteria; phylum Bacteroidota; class Ignavibacteria; order Ignavibacteriales; family Ignavibacteriaceae; genus CG2-30-36-16. The sequence continues at coordinate 3,556 of JAIOIM010000012.1, read as the reverse complement.
ATACAAATTATTTTGTGGGAGCCAAAGCATCTCTTTTAAATGTGTATATGGCAGATGGGGCAGTTAATTATCAGTCAGGTGTAACCTTTAACGAAAATATTACTACATCGCCAGTTGTTAGATTGCTTGTTACAGAGGAAAGAGAAATTTTGTTCGGCACAGATAAAGGTAGAATATATTTTTATTCTACCGGCAGGCTTCCAGCAATTGACCCGACACAAACTAAACAGCCAGTTGTAATTGATACGAATCTCGTCATAAAAAAAATTGCCGTTGATGGTCTTTATTATTGCGGAATAGCATTGCCTGCAACTTTGTCATCAACAAGATATTTTGACAGTGACAACAACACTTACCAAATTGAAAATGAAACAGCAATAGATCTTGCCCTTACAAAAAATAAAAACGGTAAGTATGTCTCAATTATTCTTACTAACGGCAATAATTTTTATCTCCTTTCCGAAGGTAAATTAATTGCAAAATTTGCTGCTGAAAATAATGTTACTTCTTTTTCTGTAGGCGATGTTAAACAGGACGGCGAAAACTATATAGTTTATAACGCCGGAAATAAAGTATATGCGGTAAACTTAACCGGTGCTACCGCCGATAATTTTCCGTTTGCAGATCCCAACGGATTTTCATTTGTCTCTACTCCTCTTGTTGTTGATTTTGAAGGCGATAACAAAGCAGAAATTATTGCTTCAACAGAGGATGGAAGAGTGTTTGCAATTTTCGGTGGAACCGGTAAAACTGTCCCGGGGTTCCCGATTTCATTAGGCGAAAACCTTGCCGCCGTACCTGTAACTTTTGTAAAAGATAAACAAATATCATTTGCGGCATTAAATAACATTGGAAGTTTTAGCGGTTATAAAATAGGTGCTGCCGAAGGTACAGTTTTTTGGGGCGGCAAAAACGGAGGTTCGAGTAATCTGTCGTTTGTTCCGGCTGCATCAGTTCAAAGTTATGTTAATGAGTTTTTCCCGAAAAACCGGGCTTATAATTATCCAAATCCTGTTTACGATTCGGAAACGTACATTCGTTATTACGTAAACGAAAATTCAAAAATCAACATAAAGATTTTTGATCTCGCCGGTGATTTTGTTTCCGAGTTAAACAATGATGCAACGGGCGGGATGGATAACGAAACAAAATGGGATGTAAGTAATATCCAGAGTGGTGTTTATTTTGCACGCATTGAAGCAGCCGGTGTAAACGGCAAAACCGAAACCAACATTATAAAAATAGCTGTCGTAAAGTAAATATTTTACTTTCTGCACGATCGCTAATATTTCAGACGAAAGCAATTTCTTCTTTATGAAAAATATAAAACTTCTATTTGTTCTGTTTATTTTTTATTCGATAAATACATTTGCACAGTTTACCGAATTTCATCCCGAGTTAAATTGGTTTACAATTAAAGGGAAGCATGTTGAGGTTCATTTTCACGAAGGCGCAGAACGCTCGGCTTACGTGGTTGCAAAAATTGCCGATGAAGTTTGGGGACCTATCACTTCACTTTATAATTATGAACCGGAAACTGTTCATTTTGTAATGAAAGATATTGATGATTACTCAAACGGCGCAACCTACTTCTTCGATAATAAAATTGAAATATGGACGAGCGCACTTGATTTTGATTTGCGCGGCTCTCACAATTGGCTGCGTAATGTTATCTCGCACGAATTTACACATATGGTGCAAATTCAAGCATCGTTAAAACTAACCCGAACTGTACCTGCTGTTTTTATTCAGGCGTTAAATTATGAAGATGAAAGACGCCCCGATATTCTTTACGGATTCCCGAATGTAATTGTTTCTTATCCGCTTGCAGCTATCAACATGCCTGCCTGGCTTGCCGAAGGTACTGCCCAGTATATGCGTACCGAGTTTGATTACGATAATTGGGACTCACACCGCGATATGATTTTACGCTCCTACGCGCTTGATGATAAAATGCTTACTTGGAATGAAATGGGAGTATTTGGTAAAACAAGTCTTGGCAACGAATCGGTTTATAACTCCGGATTTGCTTTAACCAGTTACATTTCTCAAAAATATGGCGAGGGTAAACTTCGCGAAATATCAGAAGCACTTGGCAAGCCGTTTAACTTTACTGTTGACGCAGCATTCAAAGATGTGCTTGGCAAAGATGGTAATGAAATTTACAATGAATGGAAAAAATTTGTTACCGATAGTTACAGAAGCCGGATGACTAAAGTGTTAGCAAATGAAGTTTCGGGTGTGAAGATTGAAGGGAAAGGTTTCGGCAATTTTTATCCCCTATTTTCTGAGGACGGAAGCAAGTTTATTTATGTGTCTAATAAGTCGGCTGACTATTTTAGTTTGTCTTCAATTTATTTGCACGATCTAAAAACCGGCGAAGAAAAAACAATTGTCCCAGGTATTCGTTCCACCGTAAGTTTTATCCCCGGGCAAAACAAAATTATTTATGCAAAATTAAGCGATGATAATCCTAACTGGGTTAATGTGCATGATCTTTATGTTTATGATATTGATAAAGAGGAAGAAACGAGATTAACACACGACCTCCGTGCAAATCAACCGTTCGTCTCGAATGACGGTAAAAAAATTGTTTTTCTTTTTCAGAAAGATGGAACAGGGAATATCGGCACCGTAGATATTGATGGGAAAAATTTTAAACAGTTAACATTGTTTGCAAACGGCGAACAAGTTTTTAATCCTAAATTTTCAAACGATGATTCACAAATAATTTTTGGTTATTCATATGCTCAAACAAGAGATGTTGCCGCAGTTAACGTAGACGGAAGTAATTACCAAAAAATTATTGAAACCGAAAGTGACGAAAGAAATGCAGTTTATAGTAAAGACGGAAATGTAATTTATGCCTCTGATAAAACAGGCATTTTTAATATATACAAATACAATATTAATACTAAAACTACCGAACAGCTTACAAATGTTACCGGCGGCGCTTTTATGCCTTCTGTTGATGCAGAGGGTAATATACTTTATGCAGGCTATACATCATCGGGCTATAAAATATTTAAAATAACCAAAGCCGAGCAAGCTAAAGTTGTTCCAGGTGATGACTATGTTTGGATAAAAAATCCTCCGCTTGATGCAAGTAAACCCAACGGCGACATTAATAGTTTTAATATTGATAAACTTAAAAATTTTAATGACTATGAACTGCCCGATCTGAAAAAAGAAAAATACTCCGGCGCATTTAGCAAACTAACCATCTTTCCGATGATAAGATGGGACAACTATAATACCTCAAGCTCATTTATTGAAAAATTAAAACCAGGTTTATATGTAACATCAAGCGATATGTTAAACCGTTATTCCTTTTTTGCGGGCGCGTCAATTAACACGCGGTTAGAGCGCGATTTGTTTTTAATTTTTGATTACCGGAACAAACTGCCGCTGCTTTTCGACTTAGGGATAAAACCTGAACTGGCTCTCGAAGTTTACAACATCAGCAGAAAAGCAAATGTAGATATTTATTTCGGAGTAGATTCAACAACAATTCCACCAACATATGATTATATAGTACCGACCGATGTAACATATA
>JAIOIM010000105.1 GCA_019912505.1 Ignavibacteriaceae bacterium | reverse complement strand
AGATATTATCATCGATAAAGATTACATTTTTAACGAACTGGCGGCTTATAATAAGTTTCAAAAAATCTCCGCAGTGCATTATCCCGGCGATCAGACAATTGATATTAAATATTATAAACTTGATTTAACTATAACCTCTAACCCTAATTATTTAACTGGAGCCGTCACTATTAATTTCACCCCGGAGTCCGCATCCATTAATCAGGTGTTTTTCGATTTACAGAATAACCTTCACGTTGATTCGATAATCTTGAACCAAAATATTCATCCCGTCTACTCGCACACCTCAAACAAAATAAATATTACACTAGATAGGAATTACAACGTAGGAGAAGAAGTTAGTGCAGTTATTTATTATAAAGGTGTCCCGGGTTCAAGCGGATTTGGTAGTTTTGAGTTTAGCACACATAATAACGGAACACAACCTGCAATATGGAGTTTGAGTGAACCGTACGGCGCAAGCGACTGGTGGCCGTGCAAAGACACACCTGCCGATAAAGCCGACTCGTCTGATGTTTGGTGTACAGTAAGTACCGGATTAACAGTAGTATCAAACGGAACGCTTACCGATGTTATAAATAATGGAGATGGCACACATACGTATAAATGGAAAAATAGCTATCCCATTTCACAATATTTAATCTCACTTGCAATTGCAAACTACTATCTTTACACAAATTATTTTAAGTATTCACAAACGGATTCAATGCCTGTAACGCATTATATTTATCCCGAATATTATAACAGTTCGGTAAAAGCGCAGCTTGATAAAACAATTTTAATGCTGCAGATATTTAGCGATAAATTTGGTCTTTATCCTTTCATTCGCGAAAAATATGGTCATGCACAATTTGGCTGGGGCGGGGGAATGGAACATCAGACAATTTCCTCAATGGGCTCTTTTGGTTCTAGTATTGTTGCTCACGAGCTATCCCACCAATGGTTTGGAGATATGATAACCTGCCGTGATTGGCGGAATATTTGGCTTAACGAAGGTTTTGCAACGTATTGCGAGGGGGTTTATGTTGAAGAAAACCTAGGGCATGCACAATACTTAACCTATATATTGGGAGAAATGAATTCAGCTAAGCTGGCTAACGGAAGTGTTTATGTGCAAAATATTAATACAGTGGGGAGTATTTTCGATTCCTACCGGACTTATTCAAAAGGCGCAGTAATACTTCACATGCTGAGAGGTGTACTTGGCGATTCGCTATTTTTTAACACACTAAAAACTTATGCAAACAATCCTGATTATAAGTATGGCACAGCCGTTACGGAAGATTTTCAAAGTGTGGCGGAAGATATTTCCGGCTTAGACCTTGGCTACTTTTTTAATGAATGGGTGTACGGCGTAAACTATCCGGTTTACACGGTTACCTGGGGTTATACGAATGCAGGTAAAAGTTCATTCAATGTTGATTTGAATATCAAACAAAATGTTAACGGCAATCCAACATTTTTTACTATGCCGGTTGAAATTAAAATTCAAACCACGGCAGGGGATACAATTGTTACATTATTCAATAACCAGCAGGAGCAGAATTTTAATATTTCATTAAAATCAAAGCCAGTTAATATTCAGTTTGACCCCAATAACTGGATATTAAAAACTGCATCAGTTGTTTCGGATGTTGAAGATGAACTCGAACGGAAAAATTTTTCGTTGAGTCAAAATTATCCCAATCCTTTCAACCCCGCAACTATTATAAAATACACGGTTAGCAGCAATAGCTTTGTCACTTTAAAAGTTTATGACATTCTCGGTAACGAAATAACTGAGCTTGTAAATGAAGAGCAAGGAGCCGGTGAGCATATAGTTAATTTCGATGCTCAGGGTTTAGCTTCGGGTATTTATTTTTACGAACTGCGGGCGGGAAGCTTTCGTTTATTAAAGAAAATGACTTTACTGCGATGAGGATTTTAATTTTACAGTCAATAAAAAAAGCCATCCGAGCGCATGGCTTTTTTTTAATAAGTTTAGTCTAAAAGGGTCAACAATTTAATTTGAGATAGAAATATAAACTATTACGCCACAGCGCACAGGTAAAACGGTTTCGTATTTTAACCCACGACTTAAGTCGTGGGTTAATGGGAAAAGATAGAGAATTGCAAACGGTTTCAATCGTTTGAGAATAGATTCATAAACCAACTTGCTTTTATTTATTTCTTATAAATAATATTTCCGTCAAAAATTGTTATCTCAACCTTCGCGTCTTTTATTTTAATAGGGTCGATTGAAAAAATATCATCACTCAATACAATCATATCGGCTAATTTCCCAACCTCAATGCTTCCTTTTATTCCCTCTTCAAAAGCTGCGTATGCGCTGTTGATTGTATAGCATTTAATGGCTTCTTCAAGAGGAATTTTTTGTTCGGGTATCCAGCCTTCGGGATTCTTATCATCTAAAGTTCGGCGGGTAACCGAGGCATAAATGCCAAGCAGCGGATTAAGCGGAGCTACTGTCCAGTCGGTACCAAAACATAATTTAACACCTTTGTCTAAAAAATCTTTAAGCGGGTAAGCTTCCTTCAATCTTTTTTCTCCGATTCGCTTTCCAGCCCAGACGCCGTCATCAATCAAATGATACGGCTGCACTGAAGCAATAACGCCTAGTTTTGCAAAACGCAAAACATCTTGGTGGCGTACATGCTGTGCGTGTTCAATCCGGAAGCGTCTATCCCACTCAGGGTTTTCATCTTTTATTTTTTGATAAACATCCAACATGTAGGAGTTGGCTCTATCGCCTATTGCATGGGTTGAGATTTGCAGGTGATGTTTATCCGCATCGGCTGCCCATTTTTCAAGATCGCCATCGGTAACAATATCCATCGGAAGACCGCAGGTTAAAGTATCCTGGTGATATCGCTCAAAGAACCACGCCGTGCTTGAACCGAGCGAGCCATCGGCAAAAGCTTTTAACGAACCCATCACTAATTTATCACTCCCTGTTGGTACCTGAATTCCATCATCGACTAATTTTTGATAATTGGCTATTGGCATTCGAGTGTAAATGCGGCACGTAAGTATATTTTCTTTTTCGGCACGCTGGTATGCTTTTAAATCATTAGAGTATGTAATGTCCTGAACACTTGTAACACCGAGTTCCTTTGCATGATTAAGCGCCGTCTGCAATGCACGGTAATACTCAGCTTCTGATGGGACAGGTATCAATTTGCCGACAAGACCAATCGCATTGTCTTTCAGAATTCCTGATGGCTCCCCCGTATTTTTGTCTTTAACAATTAAACCACCTTCAGGGCTCTCGGTATCTTTTGTAATGCCTGCAAGTTTTAATGCAAATGAGTTTGCTAATGCCATATGCCCATCGAAGCGGTCAATTAATACAGGAATGTTCGGGGTTATGTCATCAATCATTTCTTTTGTTGGAAGATCTTTTACTTCCCACGCTTCGTGATCCCAATTACCTCCGACAACCCAGCTTATTTCATTATTGGAAATATATTCTTTTATAATATTTCTAAATTCTGTGGTTGATTTTGCCGGTCGCAAATCGATACCAAGAAGATAAAAGCCACCGGAAACAAAATGAAGATGATTATCTATGAACCCCGGCAGCATCAGTTTTCCGTTGAGGTCAATAGTTTCGGTTGAGGAGTCGGTATATTTTTCTGAGTCTTTATTAGACCCGACAAAAAGAATTTTATTCTTTTCAACAACCACAGCCTCGGCAACCGGTTGTTTTTCGTTTACGGTATAAATTTTACCGTTTATAAATGCTTTTTTATTTTGAGCCATAATTAAAACCGTTGTTGATAATAGAAAAACAGAGAGTAAGGACAATATTTTCATGTAAGCCTCAAAGTTTAATGATGAGGAAATGTGTATAATTTTTGAACCGTAACAAATATAAGACCTATGCAGGGAAACCTCAAATTTTTATTATAAATAGAATTTACTTTAACCAATATACCAATACGCTAATGTAATCTTCTTTCATATAATGTTGGAGCTAAGGTTTACAAATTTGTAAAAAAAATCCCCGGTTTATACTCCGGGGATTCTTATGAGGAGAGAGCGTTCAAACTTCTTATTTACAGGGCGGGTTCATAGGTCTGTGCATTCCTTTATTGTGCCGCATTCCATTCCCCATCATTCCTTTTCTATTTCCTTTACGCATATCCAATTTATTCCAAATTTCTTTCTGAGCGTTATCAAGAAGTTCATAGACGTCCATTCTATGTGCTGCCATTGCCGTGGCAATCTGCTCTTTTGTTTTACTTATTTCAGAAACTGCACTTAAATAATCGCTTCTCGAATAGTCCCCTTTACGGGTTAATTCTTTTAAAGATAATTTGGATTTCTGTAATTCAGAGCGGAAGTCAATCATTTTTTCCTGATGTGCGGCGCGTAAATCAGCAACTTTGTCTGACTGCAGCTCTGTTAAATTTAACCGCTGCATAACATTCATTTTATCTCTTCCCTGCATACGCTGTGCAGAAAGAGGAGCTGCTACAAATAATACAACTATAAATACTGTTATTATTTTTGCTAATGTTTTCATCTTATATCCTATTTGTTTTTGGTTTTGCCCTTTTGACACTACAGGTTTATCTTTGGTTTAACTTTATTCAAAAATTTAGTTCCAATAGTTTTTAAACTGGCAGAGCAACTCGATTGTCAAAGTGGTGTAACTAATATAATGATGATGACAGATTATAGCAGCGATTACTTATTAATTCAACAATTTTTAAAAGGCGATGAAAGCGCGTTTAACAGACTTGCTTTAAAGTATCAGGAAAAAATATACTGGCACGCAAGAAGAATGACGGGCAACCATCTCGATGCTGATGAAATTGTGCAGGAAGTATTGTTAGTTATGTACAAAAAATTAAATACTTTCAAATATGAATCTTCTGTTTACACATGGATTTTTAGAATTACATCTTCTCGCTCGTTAAATCTTATAAAACGGCGAGGGTTAAGAAAAATATTCTCGTTTGAAGACAGAGACAACAGCGATTTGGAGAGTGGATATGATATTATTGCAGATATGGAAGCAAAAGAAAAATTTAACAAGCTTGAGAAGGTATTGCAAAAACTTCCGGCAAAGCAGCGGGAGGTGTTTGTTTTGAGAAATTACGACCAACTATCGTATGAGGAAATTTCGGAAATTACCGGTAAAAGTACCGGAGGTTTAAAAGCAAATTATTTCCACGCAATAAAAAAAGTAACGGAGTGGATGAATGAAAATGAATGAAAAAAAACTAATTGAATTCTTTGACGGAACAATGGATGAAGCCGAAAGAGAAATTTTCGGACGGAAAATAAAATCATCTCCACGGTTAACTAATGAACTGAAGAAGTTTGAAAAAGTTATACTTTTGGTTGATGAAACCCGTGATATTAAAACCGATGAATACTATTTCGGAAAAATTATTCCGCAGTTCAGGTCAACCAAGATTCATCGTTCGAGTTTTTTTATTCCAAAGTATGCATATGCCGGTGCGGTTTTTATTATAGCATTTTTTATTTCACTCTCATTGTGGCAGGGTCCATACCCAGCTTCAAACGGGAATATACTTGCCGAAGATAATTCGTTAAATTTTCTCGATTTATATTCCTCGTCGGCAAATGAATATTCTGTGCCTGAAGATTTAACTGCCGAAGCAGATTCTTTAATTAATAACGAAATAAATATTGAATTGCTAGCATCTTCTAATGACGCTGGCGATTATCTGCCAAACGATTATTATTCACT
>JAIOIM010000104.1 GCA_019912505.1 Ignavibacteriaceae bacterium | reverse complement strand
ACATGTAATTACAAGGTTGCCCTGTGTAAGAAAAACATTTCCGTATACCTCGCGTATTGTTTCACCGTTTACAAAACTTCCCACAAGGCTGTCCCCAACAATAGTCATCGGCTCCTTTTTCTCCTGTGCGTATATATTAATAAACGATAGGAGTATAAATATTTTTATAAAAATCAAATTCATATTAGAGTGAGTCATTCCGCGTAATGTATGTGATGTTGTATATTACATAATTTTTAAGCCCCTGGTCCGACTCAAATCCGTATCCTTGAATTTTTTCTGTGGGTGACACAATTGTTACAAATTTATCGGAAACAATTTTTTTATCTTTATTGCGCCACATAAGTTCTTCAGACCTCAGAGTAACTCCGCTGTCGCTAACTGCCACAACACTATCGATTGCATAAAGATCTTTTGTTGCGTCATTAACCCTTCCTCTTAACGATGTTAAAACTGTGGTTATATTTTCCTGAGGTCCGTAAAAATCTATATGCACCCCGCTATCTAACAAAGTAGACTGAGATTTTTCGTACATCCGAATGTGACCCGTTTTTAACACTGCTTTAGTAGCGCCGGAATCTGTAAAAAACATAGTTGAGTTCCAGCTTTCTTGTGCCGGTAGTTCTTCTGTACTTAGCGTTGTGTTAATTTCAGGTTTTACCTTTTGCTTGCTGCAACCGGCAATAAAAAAAAATGATGATAAAATAATTAAAAATATTTTCATCTCGGGCGCAGTCCAAGATTAATTAAATCGTGTAGATGAATTATCCCCTCCGGTTTATTTTCATCATCAACAATAAAGAGAGTTGTAATTTTATAATTTTCCATATGCTGAAGTGCAAAACTTGCAAGATATTTTGCTTTCATCACCTTAGGATTTTTTGTCATTACTTCGGCAGCTTTAAGGTCTTTAAGCTCCATTGTTTTTTCCAATAGACGGCGCAAATCACCATCTGTAATAATTCCGGTTAAAACTCCCTTGCTGTTTACAACGCCTGTTGCGCCGAGGCGTTTTGTTGTTATTTCAATAATAACATCTTTCAGTGAAGTATCTTCATTAACCTTAGGAACGTCACTTCCTTTTGCCATTATTTCCTTTACTTCAAGAGAAAGGCGTTTTCCCAAACTACCGCCCGGATGTAATAAAGCAAAATCTTCAGCCGTAAAACCCCGCTGATCCAAGAGTGCAACAGAAAGTGCATCACCCATAGCAAGGGTTGCTGTAGTTGAGGCAGTGGGGACAAGATCATGAGGGCAAGCTTCTTCCTTTACACCAATATTTAAATAGATATCGCAATCTTTCGCTAATCGTGATTCGCGGTTTCCTGTCATTGCAATCAGCTTTACCTGCAACCGTTTTAACATTGGAATCAGGTTGCTAATTTCCTCGGTTTCACCGCTTTTACTTATCAGTATTACAACATCATCTTTACGCACCATTCCAAGGTCGCCATGCAGAGCATCAGTAGGGTGCAGAAATATTGCGGCTGTTCCCGTGGAATTTAATGTAGCTACAATTTTACGTGCAACCAAACCGCTTTTACCCATACCGGTAATTACTACGCGTCCGGAGCTATTAATTATAACTTCGATAGCTTTTACAAATTCTTCGTTAATACTATTTTCAAGGTTTGAAACAGCCTTAGCTTCAATTCGTACTACTTCTTTACCTTTTTTTATAATGTCGGAATTGTTCAATTCTTCCCTCGATTAAAGAGTTCTATAAATTTTTTTTTAGTTTTTTGATTTTGAATAACTGTTGTTAAATCTTCTTTTAATTTCACTCTATTAAAATATTTATTATACAGGATAAATGCAGATATAAGTTCAACGTCAGTAAATTTATTTTGATTCGCGAAAAATAAATCAGGTTTTAATACTATCTGGCTTTCGCGTATGTTTTTTATCGTCATAAGATAGCTATAAAAATTTGTAACCGGTATTATAATATTTACCCCACTTTCAGCATCATTCAGCCATATTTTTTTGTTTGCCGGACTTATGGCAAGCAGATGCTTATCTTCAAACTTTACCTCTCTTACTTCACTGTTATCGTTTGGGGATTTGTCTCCCGACTTCCAGTGAGAATAACTCCAACTCTCCGATTCAGAATTTGATGAATCTCTTTTTTCCGATATGTCAAACTCAATTTGTTTTTCTGATAACTCGTGTATTAGAACATCAATAATTTTTCCCGGTTCGTAAATTGTACCAAGCGCAAATACAGGTGATGATGGAATATCAAAATCAACATCATCTCCGGGCATACCAAGAATTTTGTTTGTATCGCCGAACATTCCGCAGCCTATTATAACCATTTTATTTATCAAAGCTCGATACTCACTATATCCAGGTTTGTCGTGAGGAAGAATATAAAACAAATACTCTTTCTCTTTTTCGGTTAACGATCTTGGAAACATCAGTACTTTTTTATTATTCTATCAATTAACTGAATTTCAACCAACAAATCTTTCAGGTCAGTCAGCGGAAGTTGACTTGCGGCATCACTTAATGCTTTTGATGGATTGGGATGAACTTCAAGAAATAGAGCATCAATTCCTACGGCAGCAGCAGCCCGGGCTAACGGTTTTATAAACTTAGGTTGCCCTCCGCTAATACCGCCTTTACTCGGCAATTGAACAGAGTGAGTAGCATCCATTACAACCGGGTAGCCGCTTTCTCTCATCACTATAAAAGAACGCATATCAACTACAAGATTATGGTAACCGAATGTTGACCCGCGTTCTGTAAGCATAATATTTTTATTGCCGGTTGCAGCAACTTTTTCAGCCGCGAGTGCCATATCTTCCGGCGCTAAGAATTGTCCCTTTTTAATATTTACAACTTTCCCTGTCTCACCTGCGGCAATTAATAAATCAGTTTGGCGGCATAAAAACGCCGGGATTTGCAGCGCATCAACATAAGCTGAAGCAAGTTTAACTTCTTCTGCAGAGTGTACATCGGTAATAACCGAAATATTATTTCTCTTACCAGCTTCCTTCAATATTTCTAAAGCCTCAATATCACCAATACCAGTGAATGAATTTAAACTTGTACGGTTGGCTTTTTTATAACTTGATTTAAATATTAGCTTGATGCCCAAATCACCGCATATTTTTTTTACAGCTTCCGCGGTTTCGTCTATTAATTTTTTACTCTCCACAACACATGGACCCGCTATTAAAATAAACGGATTACCATCGCCTATTTTTATATCATTTAATGTTATCATTATATTTCCTTATTCAAACATGGCAAATATAAATAATTAACAACTCTAATTGTAGAGCCTTTGCTACAATCAAATTACTCGGATTTTATTTCTGTTTTTAAGATCAAAATAGAAGAGCAGCAAGAATATTCGCTCAACTGTTTGGTTCGTTAAACTACTTAAATGAAACATCGAATTTTTGATATATTTACTTTTACAAAAAATCTTGTATATTGATGTGTGATTTTAATGGACGTAAATAATAATTTAAATTTTAGGAGATTGGTATTATGAACAATAAAGA
>JAIOIM010000103.1 GCA_019912505.1 Ignavibacteriaceae bacterium | reverse complement strand
TGCAAAAGCAATTGCAGATTATTTTGACTGTTCTTTAAAAAACTTTTCAACTGTTGAAAAAACTTTTGTTCATTTCAAAAATTCAATGGGTAAACAGCGATTAAAAAAGCAACAAATTTCAGAGATTAATTCAATTATAAAACATTACATTAAAGACCATTCTTTATCAATAAATGAAATTTGGATTTCTGTCTTAATTCGAGATTTTGTCCGACATAGCATTCAAGAATTGCAAAAAACATTGCTTGAAAATCTTTTAATAAATCCGTTTTTGGTAAAAGCATTTGGATTTGATGACCATAAAGAAGTTGTAACTTTTTATTTTTATCAAAAAATTACTCGTTCAATAGTAACATCCTGGGGTTTTACGGTTGAAGGTCTTTTATTGTGTAGTGGAGCAGAACATTCTGATATTGAGGGATTTGACATGAAAGTTAAGCGCAATGGGAAAAATTATCAATTACAAATAAAGTCAAGCCCAAACACAATGAGTATTGAACAGGTCCGCCAATTAAACACACATATCAAAAACATAAAAAACAAGCTAACTAATATTCCAATCCTTGGAATGACTTATGGTACAGAAGAACAAATTAATTCACAAATTCAATCCACTTTAATAGATTATCCAAAATCAACTATGATTGGAAAAGAACTTTGGGATTTTATTGCTGGAGAAATTGGGTATTGCGACAAGCTATTAAATCTGATTGATGATATAATGAAAGAAGAGCCAACAAAGTTTTCCGATGAAATTGAAAATAAAAGACAGTCTTTAATTATTGATTGGGAACGTAGTTTTGGAATTGGAAAAAATTCTATTGATTTAGTTTTACAAAAATACTTATAATACTTTTTGACATAAAGTAAATTATCAACTTCGCCGCAAGCAACAGAGAATTTACCCTAAGAGATTAAAAAGAATTCAAGAAGTTTTAAATAAACTTGAGCATAAAGAAAAAGGGGAAATAAGGCAAAGACCAAATTGGGAAAATGAAATCAGCTATATTCTTGGAGGCAAAGGTGAGTTAATTCCATCGACAGTTATATGTGATGTATATGCCAAAAATTTAAAAACTGGTTCGGCGTATGCTTTTGAGCTAAAAGCACCATTACCCAATTCTGATCAAACAAAAGTAAGTAAAGAAAAAATATTTAAACTTCTTAGTATGGAGAATCCACAAGTTGAAAATGCTTTCTTTGCATTACCATACAATCCTTATGGTAAAAAGGAGGATTATAACTGGTCATTCCCCAAAAGGTGGTTTGATATGATAAATGATCCGGTTGTTCTTATTGGCGATGAGTTTTGGGATTTTCTCGGTGGAAGCGGAACATACAAACTTTTCATTGATGAAGTAAACAAACTCGGCAAAGAATACAGAGATAGGATTTATCGTGAGTATTTAGGTATTGAACCCCCTACGAAAGATGATTTTAAGCTGAAGTAAACCGGAACCGCTATAATTATTAGGCGGTACCATATAGTCAAAACGAATTACGCAAAAAAACTCTCTTTTATATTGTGGCGGATGATAAGCTAAATTTCGGTCAGTATAGATATCGTTATTAAAAGCGACTTACTTCAACACCCAAAAATTAACTCTATAACTTTTTCATTCTCGCTTTAGCTCATCACCTATTATTAATCATCAACACAAATTCACCCTTTAGGTTTTTTTGTTCGGCTAATTTTGAAATATCGCCGGTTGTTCCGCGGAAAAATCTTTCATCTTTCATTGTTAACTGAAACGCTACAACGCAGGGTTTGTTTGGTCCCAGCACTTTTACAACATCTCCCATCAATGATTTTAACCGGTACGGGGTATCGAGCAAAACTATAACTTCGTGTATGTTTTTTATCCTGAAAAGTTCCGTTCTTCGTTCATCTCTTTTTGGCGAAAGCCAGCCGTAATAATAAAACTTTTCAAAATCGAGACCACTGCCGGTTAATGCGGGCAACAGCGAGTTAGCCCCCGGTACCGGTATTACTTTTATTTTTTGCGATATGCAGACATCAACAAGCAAATGTCCGGGATCGGAAAACAACGGTGTGCCGCAATCAGAAATAAGCGCGGCTGTTTTCCCTTCAATAAATTTCAGCAACAGATCGTTTACGGCTTCTTTTTCGTTGTGTTCGTTCAAAGCAAAAAGTTCTTTTTCAATATCGTATTGCGAAAGTAAACGGCGGGCTTCTTTATATTCCTCACAGATTATAAAATCAACCGCTTTTAAAACATTTAATGCCCTTAGCGTAATATCATCGTAATTGCCAATTGGCGTGGAGACCAAATATAATGCGCTGTTTGTAATCATTTTTTTATATCTTTTCCCGAAAGGTAAAATTTATTTTCCTTAACGCAAAAAACTTACTAATTTTGCCGGAGTAAAAAAAAAGTTCAACCAAAACTATTTTTTGTATAGTTATAATAATCATTCCCGCATAAACATTATGCGTGTTTTGCTCTTGAAGTTTTAAATAATTTTAATTCACAACAAACAAACAGGCACAGCATATGAGTGAACATAACCCTGGCGCCCCTACAGGTCTGCCGACAAATGCTTACACCGAGCTAAAACCCGGTGAAGAATATAAACCTATAATGCCCCCAAACAAAGTAGTTCCCGAAGTAAGTTTTTACTCCGTCTTCTGGGGTTTAGTAATGGCTGTTTTATTTTCGGGTGCGGCAGCTTATCTCGGATTAAAAATAGGGCAGGTGTTTGAAGCTGCAATACCCATCGCAATTATAGCTGTTGGGCTTTCGGCGGCAACAAAAAGAAAAAACGCTCTCGGCGAAAATGTAATTATACAATCTATCGGTTCAACTTCGGGTGTTATAGTTGCTGGAGCAATATTTACAATACCCGCGCTGTTTATATTAAACTTATATGCTGAGTTTTATAAAATATTTTTAGCATCGTTATTCGGCGGCGCTCTTGGCATTCTTTTCTTAATACCGTTTAGAAAATATTTTGTAAAAGATATGCACGGCAAATTTCCATTCCCCGAAGCAACAGCAACAACCGAAGTTCTTGTTGCTGGAGAAAAAGGGGGCAAACAAGCAGGCGTGCTTATACTAAGCGGTATAGTGGGCGGCTTGTACGATTTTATTATCGCATCATTCGGCTGGTGGAGCGAAGTATTTACATCGCGCGTGCTGCCGATAGGTCAGGCGCTTGCCGATAAATCAAAATTAGTTTTTAAAATAAACATCGGCGCGGCTGTAGCCGGGCTCGGTTATATTATTGGTTTAAAGTACGCTGCAATAATTGCCGCCGGCTCATTTGTTTCGTGGTACGTGCTAATCCCTATTGTCTCGTACATCGGCGGAGAGTTAGTAACACCCCTCGGTGCTAACGTAAGTCTGTTGATAAAGGATATGTCACCCGAACAAATATTTTCTACTTACGTGCGCCACATAGGCATCGGCGGTATTGCTATGGCGGGTATAATCGGCATCATTCGTTCATCGGGAATTATAAAGTCCGCAGTTAGTTTAGCCGCAAAAGAAATTTTCGGCGGTAAAGCCGCAAACGCTGATGCTGAAAGAACACAGCGTGATTTACCGATGAGCTTTATAGTACTCGGTCTTTTAATAACTGCCGTTATGATTTTATTGTTTTTCCACTTTTTTGTTGTTAACAGTTTATTTCAGGCAGTAGTTGGAATATTGATTGTACTGATAGTATCGTTTCTATTTACAACCGTAGCCGCAACGGCAATAGCTATTGTAGGGACGAATCCCGTATCCGGCATGACGTTAATGACGCTCATACTTTCATCGCTTGTTCTTGTATCGGTGGGTTTAACCGGTAACGATGGTATGGTTGCCGCATTAATTATAGGCAGCGTTGTTTGTACCGCGTTATCTATGGCAGGCGCTTTTATTACTGATTTGAAAGTCGGTTACTGGCTTGGTTCAACACCAAAAAAACAAGAAGGCTGGAAGTTTCTCGGCACACTTGTTTCAGCCGCAACGGTTGGTTATGTTATTCTTATCTTAAATGAAACCTACGGCTTTACTGGCGAAGGCGCACTTGTTGCCCCGCAGGCAAACGCAATGGCAGCGGTTATACAGCCGTTAATGGCAAACCAGCCAGCTCCGTGGATGCTGTATGTTGCCGGGTCGTTGATGGCGTTGGTGTTAACTATGTTAAAAGTACCGGCTCTTGCTTTTGCGCTCGGTATGTATATTCCGCTTGAGTTGAACACTCCTCTCCTCGTAGGCGGATTGATTGCACACTTTGTTTCCACAAGAAGCAAAGACGAAAAAACAAACACGGCTCGCCGCGAAAGAGGAACATTAATTGCTTCCGGGTTTATTGCAGGCGGCGCGTTGATGGGTGTTGTAAGCGCTATACTCAGGTACAATGAGTTAAACTGGGTAAACAGCGCTTGGCAGGAATCTCATTCAGCCGAACTTATTGGTCTGGTTATGTTCTTATTACTTTGTCTTTATATGGTTTGGGATTCATTAAGAGGCAAAGCGGAGGAATAAGGATAAAGGATAAAGCTTGCACTGAGCTTGCCGAAGTGTAGAAAGTAAAAAACTTGCACTACGATGCGCCGCGCTGAGTTTATCGAAGTGTAAAAAGTGTTATAATTATTAGATGCCGGTTTTATGCCGGCATTTTTTATTTATGGACTTCCCGACAAAAAATAAAGTTGTTCTGCTTAATTAATCCTGCGGCGGCTAATTTTAGCAAATTGCTTTGCATACTTATTTTTAATAAATATCTAATCGAAACAGAAGGACTTCCGCATAAATAAACATCTTCCCAAACAGGGTTAAACTTGTTTTTGAATTTGTAGAGTCCTTCATAATTGTATGCGTATTTTAATCGTCTGCCGGTAAAATTGAATAGTAATTCTTTAGCAGAAACATAATTCTTAAAAATAATAAACGGAACATCACTAAGACTCCACCTGCTGTATCCTTCATCTTTAAGAATATAAAAAACATTGTATATTAGTGTTTCCATCGCGCCGTTAAGCGAGTTTTTCATTCTGAGCATCAAGTTTAGTAATGCTTCATTTGTCCGTGGAAAACTTATGAGTATTGCGGCAATCCATTCTCCTGTTTCATTCTTTTGAACAAACAAGCGAGTGCCCGAGATGAAACAATCATTAAAAAATTTTTTTAATCTCGGAAGGCTGCCGAGGGCACAATTCTTTTTTAGTTGTTCAAATTTATCGATATTTTTTTTATTTAACGGGGCTTCTTCGGTAGAGGAGTATTTGCCGCCGTGTATTATGGATGATTTTAATTTTTTCTTTTCGAAATGGTTCCCGTCAAAACTTAATATTGCTTCTCTTCCCATCCGTAATATTTCAAAACCATTTGCCGAGTAATACCCTGCAATATCTTTCCGGCAGCTTGTTATTATCAGCCGCCTGTTTTCAAATGCCGATAACGGAATAACATTTGCCGGGTTATTCAACCAGGTAAGTTTATTGAGCCCTGCTGAATATTCTATGCCAAGTTCAACTTCGGCAGTATCTAATTTATAAATCAATCTTGTTTTCTTTTTTGTAAAAATAAAAAAAATAATTAAAAGGAAAGGG
>JAIOIM010000102.1 GCA_019912505.1 Ignavibacteriaceae bacterium | reverse complement strand
TGTACTTTATATCGTAGTTAATTATAAAGTCTAATTCTTTTCTATTTCTCTTTAAGTTTATCAGGATTTTTAGTTAGTTTTTTGTCTTCTGATTTCACTTTTCTTTCTAATTTTTTAACATCCTCTTCCGGCGGTAATGATTCGGGGGTTATGCCGCGTTCGAGTAATAATTTTCTAACACTCTTATTATTTCTGATATGTTCCCAAGCAATTCTGTTTCCTTTCTCTATGTTCTTATCCTTTACGTTAAAAATTGTAATTTCTGCAGCAAAATCTTTTGCTTTAATTGTTATTGTGGGCAGAAAGTCTGCGAGCGCTCTATTGGATTTTATACCCAATTTTTGTTTCATTTTAGCGGTAGAATAACCGAACAAAGCTTGATCGCCTTGACTTCTAATCATCCCAAAATCTTTTTCGTTTCCCGTTCGTTCAAAAATCAGTTCAGAGAGTTCTTTTTCGGATAAAGTTAATTTTTGTCTTGCATTTAATCTTTCCCAATCTTTAATTCTTTTTTCTACAAGTTCAAATTTTCTTGTTTGAACGGCAAAATAGCTCTGAGCAAATGCTATTTGTTCTTTTTGAGGATCGCCGTTTTGTGCAATTAAATAACTTGCAAAACGTGTAAGCATTATATCGTCAATTTCACGTTCTGTGCCGGAGCCAATTTTAACCATTTTCCCGATATCGGCAAAATGGTCTTCAATTTTATGTCCGGATGTTTCGCAGGCTGTTTTTGCTTTACTTATAACATTTATAAAGTTATCCCACTTTGTATAACCAAGCAAATGCTGCAAATCTCTTGCAAACCAAAACTCAATATTATTATCAGTTAAGTTTGAGTGTGAATTGAAATTTTCTGATAATGATTTTATTACTGTTTTTTTCATTTTTCCGCCATGCTTTCTGTAAAGAATTTACTCTCCATCATTTAGCTCTTTACCCATTCTGTACTTTATATCGTAGTTAATTATAAAGTCTAATTCTTCTTCGGTAAAACCGTAATGTTTGGCAAGTACTTTATCTATTTCATCAATTATTGATTTTGAAAAACGTGGATAATATTCATCATAAATAACATTTCCAGTAGTTTTATAATTCGTCTCTTTTCTTACTTTATTTTTTTCGTAATCCTCCATCAAATTGTTAACTAGAAGAGCGTGTTCGTTTTTGATATTAAAATTATCAATATTAAAAGGAAAACGCTCAATCTCCCTATTATTCAGATGCCTACTATCAGAGAGTAAGTTAAACCACCAATAAAACAAATTACTATTAATAAGTAAAAGCACCGCGTTCTTTATCTTGGCATTAGTAAAAGAGAGCAACTTTATTTGGCTAGAAAGTTTTTGGCCATCTCTTTCATTCCAAAAATATGGCTCATAATTCATTGCCCTTATCCAATAGCGAGGAGAGTTATGGTAAAAAATATTTTTGTAAAAAATATTTTGGCCAACACCAAAATAATTGGACAAGATTTTGTTATTACACATTTTCACTACAAATCTATCTTCAATGTAACTCCCAAGTTTCGGATATGCATTTTCATAATTGAAATGGTTTGAAGCAAATGATATGTTGTTGAAAAGATATTCTCTAAATTCTTGATGCCATCTATTATATTTTGAAGTATATAGTATGCATTTATTATTCTGATCTTTAATATATACAGCTAATCTTTGATCTACTCCTGAAAACAATCCTGCAGGCCTAATGTCAAAAAATGACACCCAAACGTTAGTATCTTTAAAAAGATTCATTAAATTTGTCATTCTATCTGTGCAAAAAGCCGAATGAGGAATTATCATCCCAGTTTTACTTAAGGTATTTAAAATTGATTCATTTTTTTCGACAACGAACGCGTATAAATTTGAACAACTTTCTGTAGTATAACTATTTACTTGGTAATCTACATTTTTATACTCAACATAAGGCGGATTTCCAATCACAACATCAAAACCACCATTTTGGTGAACAATTTCATAAAACTCAGCAAACCAATGGAATGGTTTATGACTTGTTAGAAATGCTTCGTATTTCTTTTTATTGTTTTCATCAACATTGTATTGGTTTGCAAGCAGTTTGTTTAAAGAATCGTTTAAGTTTTGTAATCGTTCAACAACTTGTTGTTTGGTTTTTTTATATTCCGCAGAGTTTGCGTCGTTAATAGTTTGCTGCTTTTTAAATTCACGGTAAAGATCGCCAACTATATTAGCATCATCATCAGCTTTCTGTATTGCTTTTCTTTCATCGCTAAAAACAAAAGAACCACCGGCTTCTTTTTCTTCTATTGCATTTTCAATATCTTTATAAGAAGCAAAACCAACAAGAGTGTTTCCGGCACGTATGTTAAAATCAATATCGGGCAAAGGTTCTAAACCATAGTTTTCTATTTTTTCGTTTGGTGTAACAACTGCAACAAGTTTTAAGAACAAACGGAGTTTTGCAATTTCAACGGCTTCGTTCATAATATCAACACCGTAAAGGTTGTTAAGTATTATGCTTTTAAATATGTAATATTTTTCGTTTGCATGCAGTTTAATATCAGTTAAAACTTTCCGGAAGTTTTCATGTTTTTTTCCAGTTCCTAATTCATTATCAGCTTCCACAAATTCACGCATTCTGTAAATGCAAGCTTCGTAAAGAGGTTCAAGAATATTTAACGCCGCAAATAAAAATGCGCCGGAGCCGCAAGTTGGGTCGAGGATTGTAATTTCTGTTATTGCTTTATAAAAAGCATTTATAAAATCGGAACCTTCGTATTGCTCAACTGCATCTTGGGCAAACTGCCTTATGTTAAGGTTGTGAGTAATAAAATCATTTATTTCTCTAATTTCATCATTCTCAATTTTTGCGCGCAGTTCCCAGTATCTTTTTCTACGTTCAATTGTTTCGCGCCAAATTTCTGTAGGCAAAGCAAATTCGTCATCGGTTTTTTCGTTCCATCGTTTTCTTCTTTCAAGCAGATTTGGTTTGGTTGTATCAATTCCAATTGTAATGTAATCGGGTAAACCATCAGCAACTTTTTCATTTATTAAAAGATAATTATCAGTTTTAGTTTCTTCATTCATACTTCGACTTCGCTCAGTATGACTGACTGTATTAATTCCTTTACTTACTGCATCATAAATATATCTGTTTGGGTTTTCTTTAAGCATTTGCCAAAGTGAGCTTTCATTGCTAAAAGCATTTTTAACTTTTTCTTTAACTCTATCAAACAAAAAAGGAATAATTGTATTTTTGCTGATGTACTCTGTAATATCTTCTTTTGTGTAATATGCGCCCATTGCAGCGCGGTCATTAATATATTTTTCAAATATGTAGCCAATTACATCCGGGTTAATATCTTTGCCGGTTGTAGTTGGTTTAATATCCAGGTGCCAATTATATTCATCAAAAAAAGCAAACAATTTTTCAAAAGCTTTATCGGGTATATCTAACTTGTCATTATCTTTTTCTAATTTGTGAACATCAAACAAACCACCGTTTAAGTAAGGAATTTTTCCTAACTCATTTTCAAATTCTTTTGTGTGGTTTGGCTTACCAAGTCCTTGATGAAATAAAGTTAGTAGAAAAGTCTTATAAAATGATTTGTAAAATTTATCGTTACCTTTTTTGTTTTTCGTAAGTTTTAATTTGTCGCTTAAATAATTTGTGTTGCTATCAAGGAAACCTTTCTTCTGAATGAAATAAATAAACATCAACCGGTTAAGCATTAGTGAGGTGTACCAATCAATCTCCATTTGGCTTTCAAGCCCTTCAATAAAAGACTGAAAAGATGTGTGATGTTTTTTAAACTCGGCATAAAACTTTTTGGTGACCTTTTCTGCATTTTGGTTGAACTGTTCAGTTACTTTACTTTTAACATCTACAAGCGCAATTTTATCTTCATCATCCAGTGTAAAAAATAAATGATGTAATTTTTCAAATAGCTGTTCAGGTTCATTTTTTGTGTAATAATTAAATTCCCGATATTGAATTGGTTTATTAGCTTCTTGAATACTTAATTGCCAAAGCTGTTGGGTTTTGTTTTTATCAGTATAAATAATTAAATGTTCGTAATAAAGTTTTGTAACAGCTCTATCAATTTTCTTACGTTCATCTTTATTTGGTATTCTATTCTCTTGACCTGCCTGTCCGGCAGGCAGGTTTGAATTACAAACAAATATTACAAAACCACGTTTTTGTGCTGCAGCAACAATTTCATATGTTTCATCATTTGCTTTTATCCTCTGAGTAATTGAAGCTTTATCCCAGCCAAGCTCGATAAATAGTTCTGCAAAATTAAATTCTTTGATCAATGAATTGAAGAGTTTTCTTTGAATAGACATAATTACTCTTTTTCTTTTAGTCCGAGTGAACAAATTATTTTTGGTTCTTTATATTTTACTTCTTCATCCTCTTCGATAATGCTTAATTTACCTTCCTCGCGCAGTGAAGAAGCAAGATTAGCAATATCTTCATCAGATGCACCAGATTTTAATTGTCGGTTAAAGGTTTCCCGAGCAAATTCTTTTAACGGATATTTATAAATGTCTTCAATAGCTCTTTTTATAGCATCATTTACAAATAAAGTATCTTTGTTATCTTCATAGTATCTATCTAAACGTTTGTAAACTCTATATCTGGCACCGGTTTTCCTTCCTAGTTGACCGCCAATCTTGCTTTCAACATCCTTAATATGCTCAACGCCTCTTTCCACTAATTGATGATGATTATCAATTTTTGTAAGGGGAACTTCCTCAGCATTGCAGGCAGCAGTTTTTAATATTCTAAATTGAGAGTTTGTAACAAGATTACCATTTTTATCAACTAATGATAAAATATCATTGTCATCATAAGTTCGAGCGTAAACAATCACGCCATCGTCTTTTTCCGAAGAACCAAGTTTCTTTGTAGCATAAACTACATCCGGCAGATCAGGAATTGTCTTTCTTAATTTAGGATCATCATCAATAGCATTTTGCCAAATTTGAAAAGCGTAAGAAGAGAGATCTACTTCTCCATCATCTTCATCATCCAGTATTCCCGATCTTTCATTATAAAGATCTGCAATATTTATTGGATCACCTTCAAAGAAAGTTTCATCGGAACCAACAACCTCAGCATTTTCTCCAATTCGTTGTCCTAATCTTCCCCTTAAATTAATAATTTGTTCCAAGCCATCTTCCGGCAATACGGAATAACATAATATCTCTTCTGCTTTCTGTCCAATCCTATCAATACGACCCGCACGTTGAATCAATCTTATAATTGCCCAAGGTAAATCATAGTTTATTACAATATGTGCATCTTGCAAATTTTGTCCCTCACTTAAAACATCTGTTGAGATTAAAACTCTTACCTCTTGATTTGTATTTTTAATCCCTTGCTTTTCATTACTAATTGGACTAAATCTATAAGCCAACTTAGTCGGATCTTCATTATCCCCGGTGACACATTCTGTTTGTGAGACCTTTCTTCTGGTAAATTCTTCAAATAAATAATTAGCAGTGTCTGCATATTGGGTAAATATCAATACTTTTTCATTTTTGTGCTTATTATAACATAGATTATATAAGGCGTTAAGCTGTCTATCGTTTTGGGCTTTCCAATCTTTTCCTTTTTCTAAAACTCCCATCAAATTTTTGCAATCACTTTTTAATGATTCTAATAGTTCTTCTTTAAAGAGCTTTGTCCTAATCCATTCAAAACGATTTTTATACTTATCTAAATATTGCTGATAAATAACTGAGGCATATTCAAAAAACTGATCTTCAGATAAATGCAGATGATTATTAGGATTATCACTCAGCGATTCTAAATCAAGTTCGTCTAAGTATTCATCTAAAGCACGTGATTCATTCTGACCAATAGGAATCGGTTGATTATTCTGAATTGCATAGATGAATAGATAGTTTCTAAAAAGATGCCTATTTATTGAAAGTAAAAATGAGTAACCACTGCTTTCAAGTCGCTTAAATAAATTAGTTCTTGCAAAACCAATAAGCCTTCTACCAGCACGTGAAAGATTATCAATAATAATCTTTTCATTAGAACTTGCTTTATCGTCAGCATCATTTATTAAATAGTTTGCCAATCCATAGCGTGGTAATTCTAATCTATTAATAATATCAACAATTGTTTGGGAGTATAATTTTGCATATTGGTCGCTTGGATCATTAGGATCAAAATCGTATTCAACTTTTTTTGGGGTCCTATCCGGGAAATACGATCTTGTACCATCGGCAAAAGTTAAATACTTTCTATTTTTGGTTTCATCGGTTTCTGCATAATTATCTTTAATAAAACTTCTTGTTCTTCTAACTAAGTATAATCGCATTAGTTCGCGCCAATCATCTGCAAAATCGCTTCTTTCAAATGCACCTAAGGTTCTCGGCTGGGTTTGGTATCTAGCTGAAAATTCAACATGTCCACCAACGGATTCGATGAATCTTTCCGGACTAATACCAATATCAATTTCATCATCAACGAATAGCCGAAGTTGATTCGATAAATCGAGATAAGTTTTATTATATGGTGTAGCGGTTAATAGAATTACCTTGCTGTCATTCTCTTTTATATACTCTTGAATAGCTCGGTATCTTTTACCTTGTCTGTTTCTTAAGTTATGACTTTCATCAAGGATGACTACATTGTATCTCTTAAGTTCTCTAAGTTCATTTTGGACAACAGAAATTGAAAGTACTTTTGCTCTGAGTTCATACTTGTAAACATAATCTTCCCACATTTGAGTCAAGTTTTTAGGACAA
This sequence comes from Ignavibacteriaceae bacterium, assembly GCA_019912505.1. Classification (GTDB taxonomy): domain Bacteria; phylum Bacteroidota; class Ignavibacteria; order Ignavibacteriales; family Ignavibacteriaceae; genus CG2-30-36-16. Next base: position 3,302 of record JAIOIM010000102.1, on the reverse strand, counting down.
ATAATTAGTATTCTAGAAGCAAAATCATCTTCGTAAATTTTAGCTAGCGCGCTTGCTGTCATTGTTTTACCTAAACCAACAACATCACCAACTAAAACACCATTTCGTTTGTTAAGATGATGAGCGGCAATTAACACAGCCTTTTGCTGAAACTCAAGTAGTTCATCTTTAAAAACTTTTGGTATGTTGAACTCATTTATACCGCTTCTAGCCTCGCGTGAAAGGTGATACGCCATTTTTAGATAGACGTGATAGGGATTGTAAAGCTTATCTGCAGCCCAGCTTGTATTTAGTATTTCAATTAGTTCTTCAGATATATCAATACACCATCTATCATTCCATCTGTCTTCAAACCAATCTTTTAATTTTTTTGCGGCATCTTGCTCAATAACATCTACATTTAATTCACCTTGCTTCAGTAGACCAGCTAATGTAAGATTGCTGCTCCCTAAATATCCTACTATTGGGCTAATTGGATCTTCGCGAAAAAGTAAGTACAATTTTGCATGAAGTGGATGTCTTAAGAATAACTTTACAAAAACTTTCTTTTGAGAGATTTGTTTAGCAAGTTTTTTTAGTCCTATCTCATCTGCTTCGGTAGGTATTCCAATCGTTAATTGGTCCTTAAATTCTTGAGCTAATCTTTTCTTTATTTTTAAGGCTTCTTGGTTATCAATTGAAAACTCTTCGGTTGTAGAGAAATATTCTTTTAGAGTATCAACGCCTAAATTCTGCATACCAACTAGTAGTCTGCAACTATTATCTTCTCCACCGTTCCACTTTTCAACTTCATTTGCAACCTGTTTCCATCCACGTAAATTAAAATAACCAACGCAAAAATCTGATCTGTGAGATATTTCTAATGTTTGCTTTAATGCCGTACTTAGGTGGGTCGAGATATTGTCAAATATTTGAGGCATTTATAACTCTATATTATGAAAGTATTATTGTTAAAATAAGATAATTTGAAATAATGATTTTAAAAATATATTGCCTAGCATTTTGCAGTTACCCGAAGGTGGCGATTTTATGCACCGACTTTCATTCGGAGAACAACCGTTCAAATATACAAAAAACTTGCTGCAAAGAACCGCACTATCACTTTTGGGTGGGTGCTGTTATGCACAGGGCTATTGTCTGCGGTTGCTAAAGTGGTTTAGGATAAATTTACTTTGATGGAGTAAATTTTTCTACCTGATTTTTTTCAGGTGTCAAATGTGTCAACACACAAAGCCACTTATCGTTTTCTTTTTTATAAACATCTGTAATCCATTCGTCTGTTTCCATTGGTTTTCCTTTCCAAGTGCCAGTATTTTGTCCTCGACCAGTTACTAATGCTATGGTGCCATAAACTTTAACTCGCAAAACTTTTTTGGTCATAGTTGAGTGAGAAAGTAATCCCTGTTCAAGGACTTTGAAAAACCCTTCCTGCGGAATTATTCCACCTTGACTATCAACAAGAACCCAGTCGCTTGTTATACATTTTTTAATTTCCTCTACCTTATCTGAGATAACTGCTTTGTTGAAGTTCTCTTCAATTTGTTGAAACTGTTTTTTTAATTGTTCTTCCGTCATATTTTTCTATATCTGTGTTGTTTTTTCACCCGAGTCTGTGTTTGCCTTGCAAATTAATTCAAAACGATTGTCTGCAAAAAAAATACAAAGTCGGAGTCGTCTGGTATGTTTATTTAGTTTGCTTCTGTGTATTTTTTAAAATTATCAAGAATGGCTTGCCAACCACCTTTCTGCATTTCAATTGGGTTTTCGTTTTCTGGGTCAAATACAACAACTATTTCAGTTTGATTTTCCAAACTGTCAAATTTTACTGTTGCTGTTCGTCCACCAAATTCATAGGTAAACTGTTTTCCATCAATGATTTTGGTGTAGATTGCTTCAAAGTCAAAACCAAAACTACCGTCTTTTGCTTCCATTCTTGCATTGTATTTTCCGCCAACTTTCATATTATTTTCGGCTTTTGGACAATGCCAAGAAGGGTCGGCAAAATTCCATTTTGTAATGTGTTCTGGGTTTGTGTAGAAGTCCCAAACTTTTTTTGCGTCTGATTTTATGTTTGCAGTTACCGTTATTTTGCTTTTCATTTTTTCCTCATATGATTGTTGATTTTTATTGTTTGTCGTCCGTTACAATAACCGCTAAACTTTGTTAGCTGTCGTTTTTCTTTTCCAAAAGCTTCAATCGGAATTTAACCATTCTTTCAATTAAGTCAATAGGAAGAGGTTTGTCTAATGGGAATTGAACTGAACCTTTTCCTTTTTTAAAAGCTTTAAGTTCTTCTGCAAATTTCTCCATTACCGAAGGATGTGGATCTAATCCAACGTGTGTCTTATATCCCGCTATCATAATTTGTTGTTCTCTTTTTCCACCTTCTATTAAGGTATAAGCAGGAATATTATAATTAAATAATTCAGTCACATTTGGTTCGGCTTCAAAAATGTATTCCTTTAATTCAATCAAAATCTTTCTTGTCTTTTCAGGTTGAGCTTCAAAATATTCGTCAACTGAATTATATTGATTAGTACTAGTCATTTCTATTCGTTAAAAGCTGTTTCAAAATTTTCGATAATCATCTTATTCATTTTCATCATTGCTCCGATTACTCTTTGAGTTTGTTCAGGCGTTCCTGTTTTCATCATTTCGATAAATCTCTTTGGTACGATTTGCCAAGAAACTCCGAATTTGTCCTTACACCAACTGCATCTTCCTTCACTTCCACCATCAGAGGTCAATTTGTTCCATAGTTGGTCGATTTCTTCTTGGCTATCACAAAGCACATAAAAAGAAACGGCTTCATTAAATTTGAATTGTGGCCCACCATTAAGAGCAATAAAGTTGGTTCCGTCCAGCACAAATTCAATAACCATTCCTCCATCCGAAGTGATTTCGGAATTTTCAAAAATTGAGCAGTAAAACTTTGAGGCTTCTTGCGCTTGATTGTCAAACCATAAGTAAGGTATTATCTTTTGAAATTTCATTGTTCTCTTTCTTTATCTCGGTTTTTGAGCTTGCATACAACATAGTTCTTTACGCAATATTCCACATAATATTATTTAAATGCAATACATGGGGCGGGGTAACCTTAATAATTACGACATTAGGAAAGTACATGTGAAAAGTAAAAACTGACTGATAATTATTACAAACTCTTCACTTATAAAATAAAAAGTCCGTTCGATTTGTTTTAGTTTATATTTTAAAAGAGTAGCAAAATATTTGTTATGTTACTATTATAAATCTGCACGCCGGGAAATCAAAAAAAGACTCTCATCCACAATTCAATTTTT
>JAIOIM010000101.1 GCA_019912505.1 Ignavibacteriaceae bacterium | reverse complement strand
ATCTTTAGTTTTAGAGTAGGGAGGAATCATCACTCCAGCGTTGTTTATTAACAAATCTAATTTTGTATATTTTTCTTTAAATTTATCTGCAAATGATTTTACGGCTTCAAGATTTGCAAGATCAAGTGCCATAACTTGTATATCGGAGTTTTTGTGCATTGCCTTAATTTTGTTTTCGGCAGCATTTCCTTTTTCAATATTTCTGACAGCAATTATTACCGTTGCGTTTTTACTTGCAAGTACGCTCGCAGCTTCCAAACCTATTCCACTGCTTGAACCTGTAACAATAACAATTTTTCCTTTTTGATCGGGGATGTTATTTATGTTCCAATTGTTTTTTTTGATTTTGATTTCCTAAGTAAATAATATTTAATGAGTTTGATCTGACAATACCAACAATTCAATTTGAGATAGAAATATAAACCATTAAAACGGTTTCATATAAAATTAGGCTGTTATTAATCCACGACTTAAGTCGTGGGTTAATGGGAAAAAACAGAGAATCTCAAACGGTCTTACCTGTGCGCCATGGCGTAACCGCTTACAACCTTTTTAGAATAAACTCATTCCTTTTTTTATTGTTTTGTTTTAATCATTTTAAAGAATCCGCCACACTGATAAGTTCAACAGAGTTTTTATCTTTTCAAAGAAGCCAGTGTTTTTTTAAAGCCGGCAACCTGTTGAAAGACACGCATTACATTACCGCCGAGAATTTTTTCAATCTCTGTTTGTGTATAACCCCGCGTTAATAGTTCCAAAGTAAGATTCGGAAATTTTGAAATATTCTCAAGCCCCACCACAGTATTATTCCCGATACCATCAAAATCAGAACCAACGGCAACATGATCGATACCGACAAGATTAACTATATAATCAATATGATCGACAACTCTTGAAACATCCACCGAACCATTGCTTGAAAGAAATGGGGGATAAAAAACAATGCCAACGAAACCGCCTGTATTTGCAATTGCAATTATTTGGTTGTCGTATAAATTTCTGTAGTGGTTGTGCAATGCACGCGCACCGGAGTGTGTGGCTATTATCGGGTTGGTTGTTATGCTTAAAATATCTTCGATGGTTTTTATACCGGTATGAGAAACATCAATAATTACACCGAGAGAATCGAGTGTGCGGATTACTGTTCTTCCAAACTCACTTAATCCCACAGTTGTAGAACGGGAGTCCTTTGCAGACACAGCCCAATCAGTGCTGTTGTTCCATGTTATTGTTAAATACCGCATCCCTGCGTTATAAAGAGTGGCTAACTTTTCCAAATCGTTTTCAATAGCATGCCCCCCTTCAACTGCTAGTATAGCCGCGATTTTATTTTTATTATTTAATGAAACAACTTCGTCTGCAGTTCTTGCCTGACCGATATTTTGTGTATCAAGAGCAAGTTCTGAGTTAAATCGATCAACCATAGACATTGCGTAATTAAAAGCATCATTACCGTGGGATGACGGGTCGACCCAAACAGCAAAAAACTGTGCATCAACTCCGCCGACTTTCATCCGTGGTATATCAGTTTGGTTGTAGGTATGAAAATCTTTTAAATGATATGAAGTATCCCCAACAATAATTTCAAGAATATCGTTATGTAAATCAAAAAGCCTGCTGTGCGAATGAATTGTTTCGATAGAAAATTCAAAGTGTGAATCGCCGGTAAGTGCTGTATCCACTGTGTAAGGTATGTATGCAAATTTTGAAGTGCGGATTTGTACGGCAATAGGGGTTGTAATTTTATTTAGCTTATTTACGCCGGGCAGTGTATTACTGCCGATGTGAAACCGTGACAGTCCGGTGCCAAAACCACCATCAAGCAGAATCATTTTTTTTGTGAATGATTTATCTCCGGTTTTTATATTAAGAAAGTAAACGCCAGCGCTACCGCGCGCGTTCCAATCTATTGAATAATAACCGGGATTCAAAAACTCCTGACAACCATCAACCTTTTCGCCGAGTGTGTTATAAATAGTAACAATTACATTCCCCGGCTGCGGCACGGTTAAATTAATTTTTGTTGATGGGTTAAACGGGTTCGGGTAGTTTTGAGAAACAAAAAAATCAACGGGTGCTTGTGAATATTCAGCCAAAGAAGTTACGGTCAAATCATACTGCCAGTTACCGGCAGAATTTGTAAAAGTAGAATCAACCGTTCCGTTTGACAGATTGCTTATATACAAAGTTACTGCCGATAAATTTTCCCCCGTAACTTTATCAGTAATTTTGCCGTCAATGTGTAAGCTGTTAGTTTGAGCTAAAGTGATTGATGAAAAAAGGAATGCAATGATTGAAATAAAGTGCAAAAAATGCTTCATGTTTTAACCGTATAAATCTGAAATTTTGTTTTCTTAATTGTAAAATAGTGATAATAGTAGAAAACAAAAACCATGATAGTAAGATTAACTCATTTATTTTATTAGTAAGTCATCTTACGCAGAGTATTTATTTGAATATCCACGAGCTTTAGCTCTTAGATGATAAACAAAATAAATATCGGTTTTAGCCACAAGAAACAGCCCGTTTTGGCTAAAGCCCTGAGTTTGGTATTCAATCCATTCCACGACCTGAGGGTCGTGGCTACCCAAAGCCGAATAATGAGTAAGGTGAGCAGTTAAAACTATGTGTTGTGTGTTAAGCTTTGCTGTAAAACAGTAAATTAATCAATTAACCCGTTAAACTATTCTTGCTGATATTTTATATTTGGTCCCGTTCAATAGGCAGGCTTATTGTAAAACATGTACCGGGTTTAGTTTCGGTTCCCGTCTTTGAGGGGCTCTCCAAACGAATTGTTCCTTTATGCTTTTCCACAATTTGTTTTACAACAGAAAGCCCGAGACCTGCTCCTTCGTAATTTCTTTCTTTTATATTTGATGCACGGTAGAAATCCATAAATATTTTTTGCTGATCTTTTTCCGGTATCCCAATTCCGTTGTCACAAACTTCAATATTTATGAAATTGTCGTTGGAAGTTATAACAATGTCAATTCTGCCCCCGGTACCCACGTATTTTACAGCGTTGCCAATAAGGTTTGAAAAAGCAATTTCAATCAAAAAGTAATCACCAAGAAAAACTTTTTTTACATCCCGTTTATCATAAAGACGTAAAGTAATATTTTTTATCTCAACATTTACGCCGTGTTTTTTTATCAAATGTTGAATTATTTTTTCTACATGTATATCTTCGGTTCGTATCTCTTCAAGCAGCCGCATTTGCGAAATTTTTAATACCTGGTTTATCATTTCAATCGCTTCATCTGTCCGGATTTTTGCTCGTGTCAGTTTTATCTCAATCTTCTCATCGACTGGTCCCATGAATTTTTGCAGAACCAGATCAAGAAAAGAATGAACCGCCGCAATGGGAGTTTTAATTTCGTGAACAATACCCATTATATATTTTTGTTTTTCTTCCTCAGCTGCTCCAAGTTTTTCGATGGTTTCAACAAGGTCCTGTTCCATTTTATAAAGTTGTTTTGCAATTCGGTTAGCCAAAAGAACGCTGGTTAAAACCATAAATGAAAATATTGAAAGCACAGCTGCTATATAATTTATATTGTTGTGCAGATTAAATTCTGTTAACCCTGTAAGCTGGTAATGCGGCAGTATACCTGCATAAACTGCAAACACAAGAGCCGAAAACGCCAAGATTGTAAATCCCGCCATCAAAAAAACAACAGCGCCGGGAAGTATCAAACTTCCAATTATCATATGAAAGACGAACAACATATAAAGGGGTGTTTCAATGCCGCCGGTATAAAAAACTAAAAGCATTAAGGCGGTTAGGTCAAGCAGCATTTGAAGTACGCTGAAGTGAAGAGGATTAAATTTACCGGGTGAGCATTTTAAATATTTTCGAACAGCATGCAGAATAATATTGTAAATAAGAATGACACCAGTAATAACAAATATCATCCTTTGCTGCCCGGGTTTAAATTCAAAACCAAGCAAATATTCGGCTGACAATAATAGTGTGGTTAACATTGCAACTGCGCCGTAACGCAATTTTATAAACCAGAGGTTGCGCCTTCTTATTGCGTCCCAGAATGCATCATAATGATGAGCCCAGGGAGGAACCAAAGAAATCATTCTGTTGTCCTTATCCTAAAATTAAATAAAACAACATTCGTATTAAAAGATAACAATCTTTTATAAAAAATAGGGCTCCTCAAAAAAAAAGAGAAGCCCGTTTAGTTACGATATAAATTTACCGCGTTTGGTATAATGAGTGTGAAGAAGTTTGTGCGATAGATGTCCACACGGACCATCGGTTAAGAATTTTTCGTAAAGATATTTTACGTGAGTATTCTCATGCGATTTTCTTATCGGTAATGATTCTTCTTCTTCGTATATTGCTTTTGCGCGTGCAGTGCGAATCGCTTCACTTGTCGGAATTGGCTGCCCACCGCCGCCAATACAGCCGCCCGGGCAAGCCATTATTTCAATAAAGTGAACGTCGTTCAATTCGCCGCGTTTTAACATTTCCATAACTATTTTTGCGTTAGCAGTTCCATGAGCAACAATAAACTTCAGGTCGGCACCTTCGAGGAATTTATAATCTTCCACGCAGTTTTCTAACTTAACCGATGCTTGTTTTACTCCCTGGAATCCGCGGCAAGGTTCTATTTTTAAGTTTTTAAACGGAACTTCTCTGCCGGTAACAAGTTCATACGCTGTACGCAGCGCTGCTTCCATAACACCGCCTGTAGCGCCAAATATAAGTCCTGCGCCGGAGGCATCGCCGAAAGGATCATCGAAATTTGTCGATGGCATTTCAGGTAAGTGTATACCCGCTTCTTTTATCATCTTTGCCATTTCGCGGGTTGTTAAACCATAGTCAACATCTTTAAAACCGGAGTCTGCCATTTCAGGACGGTTACACTCGAACTTTTTAGCAGAGCAGGGCATAAGCGCAACGGTAACTATATCTTCCGGTTTTACATCTGCTTCTTTTGCATAAAAAGTTTTTATAACGGCGCCGAACATTTGCTGCGGCGATTTTGCTGTTGATAAATGGTCGAGATATTCGGGATAAAAATGTTCTATATATTTTATCCAACCCGGTGAACATGAAGTAAACTGGGGAAGTTTTACAGATTCATCTTTATCCACTAATACTGCTTTTAATCTATTTAGAAGTTCGGTTCCTTCTTCCATTATTGTTAAATCAGCCGAAAAGTTTGTGTCGAATACTTTATCAAATCCGATTCTTCTTAACGCCGTATTTAACTCGCCTGTGTACGATGTGCCTGCAGGCTGTCCGAACTCTTCGCCGATAGCAGCGCGCGGAGACGGAGCAGTTTGTATAACTACATGTTTTGTCGGATCATCAATTGCTGCCCAAATATCATCCGAAGGATCATTTGCATGTAAAGCGCCGGTTGGGCATCTGTTTATACACTGCCCGCAGTTTATACAAACAACATCAGCAAGTGCTTTATCGTAGAACGTGCCTATATGAGTTTTATCGCCCCTGTTAATTGCTTCAAGAACGCCAACCTCTTGAAGGTCGATACACGTTCTAACGCAGCGTTTACAAAGTACGCATTTATTCATATCGCGAATAACCGATGGAGAAGATCTATCTATTTCGAATCGAGGTTTATCAACGTGTCCGAAAGTAAAATTATCAACGCCGTATTCTTTTGCAAGTGCCTGCAGCTCGCAGTTATTATTCCGCACGCATGTGTAACACTCCCCGTAATGCTCACTCAAGAGAAGATCAATTATATGTCTTCTGGCTTTACGAACCATAGGGGTTGTTGTTTTTATTTTTATGGGAGAAGTAATAGGGAATGAACAAGAAGTTTGCAGAGTGCGCATTCCTTCAACATCCACTAAGCATACACGGCATGTGCCGGCAATACATAAATCTGGATGATGACATAAAGTAGGAATGTGAATCTGGTTTGTTTTACATGCTTCTAAGATTGTGGTTCCGAAAGGAACGCTTACTTTTTTCTCATTTATTTCTACTGTAACTGTTCCGCCAATTGTCGTTATATCATCCGGTATTTCAACTGTGTGCGGCTGCTGGCTTACAGGGGTTCTGCTATCGCGCTTTGCCATTGCTGCCTCCATTTCTGTTTTTACTATTGAATATTTCTTCTTTAAAGTTTTCTAAAATTGAGATGAACGGGTTAGGCGATGATTGTCCTAAACCACATTTTGAAGCAACCTGCATCGTCTTTCCTAATTCCTTTAACGTATTGATGTAACCGAAAGTGAAGTCGCCGCTTTCAATTTTGTTAACTCCTTCAAGAAGTTTCAAATTTCCAATTCTGCAAGGGGTACACTGCCCGCATGATTCTTCAACAAAAAACTCCATAAAGTTTTTTAAGACTTTAAGCATGTTTCTGCTTTCGTTAAATATCATTATTGAGCCGCCGGTTGCGATATCCTCATATGCAAATGCTCTATCGAATTGAGATTTAGGAATACAAACACCCGAAGCTCCGCCAATTTGCACAGCCTTTGTATTTTCTGCACGCACGATGAACAAAAGCTCGGATATTTTTATACCCCAGGGTAATTCGTAAACACCCGGTCGAGCGCAATCCCCCGAAACTGAGAATAGTTTTGAACCGGTGGATTTATCAGTTCCGTGCTGTTTAAACCAGCCGCCGCCTTTTAAAACGATGTGCGGCACTACTGCAAGCGTTTCCACATTGTTAACAACGGTAGGGTAACCCATAAAACCTGTGTTTACAGGGTAAGGAGGACGGTTTCTTGGTTCACCGCGGTTGCCTTCAAGCGATTCTATGAGTGCGGTTTCTTCACCGCAAACATAAGCCCCTGAGCCAAGCCTGATTGTTATATCAAAATCGAAACCGTCTTTGCCTAAAATATTTTTGCCGAGTAAATTATCTTTTCTCATTTCTTCAAGATAATCTTCAAGCGATTTAAGCATGTACTCATATTCGCCGCGGAGATATACGATACCTTCTTTCGCGCCGATTGTGAATCCTGCTATAACCATTCCGTCAAAAATTAGTTCGGGGTATTCGAGCAGCAATACTCTGTCTTTGAATGTTCCCGGCTCACCTTCATCGGCGTTACAAACGATATATTTTTTTTCGCCGTTTGCCGCTGCCGATAACATCCACTTAGTGGCTGTCGGAAATCCTGCACCGCCTCTTCCTTTTAAACCCGAATCTTTTAACTCGAACAGAATATCATTTCTCCCGATCTCAATTGCTTTTCTAACTGCTTTACCGCGTGTGTATTCAGAAAAGATTACCGGACCGGTTCGCTGTGTTTTTTTTATGATAGTTTCCATAATCCTTTCCTACTTAATTTCCGATAAAATTTTTACTGCTTTTTCAGGATCAAGTTTTGTAAAAACTCTTTCGTTAACAATCATAGCAGGTCCCTGATCGCACATGCCTACGCAGTTTGTATATTCGAGAGTTATACGTTTGTCCTTAGTAGTTTCACCGAAGTTTATTCCTAGTTCGCGTTTTATTGCATCGGCAACAGCTATTTTACCAGCCATATCGCACGAGATAGTCTGGCAGAGGCGAACTATATTTCTTCCCTGAGGATTAGAGTGTAAAAATGAGTAGAAAGAAATAACACTGTAAACTTCAACAGGATGTATATTCATAAGCCTCGCAATTTCCTGCTGGGCAAAATCGGATACATATTTATGCTTTCTTTGTACAGATTGAAGAATAGGCAGCAAAGCAGAACGCTCGGCTCCGAATTTTAAAATAAACTCTTCAATGTCTTCGGAAAGCGCATTTTTTTCGAATACTAGCATGTTATTCCTCCACCTTTATCCGCAATAGTTTTTCAACTTTTGCTATCAGTTGTTCGGGCGAAATCGGTTTTTCAACGAAGTCGTTTACAGGTACCATTTCGTTTATTCCGAAATCCATACCGATTGATTTTGATACGGATGTGTACATCAGTATCGGTGTATTTATATTTTCCTTGCGTAATTTTTGCGCGAGGAAGAAACCATCATCCGGTTCATTCATCATCACATCAAGTATGATGAGGTCTGGGTTGTTTTCCTTAACGATTTTATAACCATCGTTAGGGTTAGAAGCCATTATTACCTCGTAACCTTTTGAAGTTAGTACCAAGTTGCTGGCATCGAGGATGTCGGGATCGTCGTCTATGATCGCTATTTTTTGCATAAAGCCTCTACTCCTTTTTTGTTAGTTAGTATATTTAGTTAGTGCTATAATGCTTTTCAAAATTAATTTCATCAAAATTATTACGAACTTTTTAACAGGGCAGATACACTCTAAATAAAGTGCCGTTATTGTATTCGCTTTCAACTTCAATTTTACCCGCGTACGAGTCTGCTATCCGTTTTACGATTGATAAACCAAGTCCTGTTCCACTTATATTTTTTGTGTATTCATTTTTTGCCCGGAAGAACTCTTGAAACAGTTTTTCTTTTTCTTCCTGTCTCATTCCAATTCCGCTGTCTTTTATTTCAACAATGTTATAACTGTCTAAATTCTTGACGGTAATATTTATCTCCCCGCCAACCTTATTATATTTTATAGCGTTGCTAACAATATTTGTAAATAATCTTGTTATTTCATCGTTGTCAGCTTTTATAGAAGGGCATTTTACAGCATAACTTGCCGTAACAGTTAAATCTTTATCTTTAAGTTTTAGCTGGAACAACTCAATAATACCTTCGAGCACAACTTGTAAGTTTATTTCTCTTATTTCGCGGTGTACAGCTTTCATCTCTATCCTCGAAATATCGAGCAAGTCATTTACCATTTTCAGCAGCGAGTCGAGCCTGAGTTGTGAACGCATAATAAAATTTTGCCGCTGTTCATCCGATATTTTTACCGTTCCATCTGTAAATAATTTTAAGTAACCATATACTGCGGCAATAGGAGCTTTTAACTCATGCGAAACCATCGAAACAAATTGAGATTTTAAATGCTCAATCTTTTTTAGTTCGGTTATATTTTTTATAACTACAACTACACCAGCAAGCGTACCGTCAGGGTGCGGAACCGGTGAAGATGTCGCTTCGATAAACAATTCATAATTTGTTAAAACATCTACCTGCGCGCTGTAAGATTTTTGGTTTGAATTTTCGTCTTCCAAAATTTTTGTAATCAATAAAGCTATTTCGGGATGCAGTTTATCGATTATGTTTTCTTCGATACGAATAACATCAAGCTGTAAATATTTTAGCGCACTCGGGTTAAAAAGAACTGCTTCACCTGCCTTGTTTACAACAAGCACTCCGTCTGTAATCGAGTTGATAATTGTATTGAGACGTGTTTTTTCAAAAGCAACTTCAAGCAGCCGTGTTTCTCTTTCACTCCGCCACTTCTCTGATTCCACAAGAAGCAGTCTTCTGTTGTAACCTTTTTTTAATTGAAAAAGTAATTCATCGGGGAGAAATGGTTTTGGGATATAACTGTATGCCCCTATTTTTGTTGATTCAATTGCGGTTTCGTAGCTTGCATATGCTGTAGCGATAAAACAAATAGTATTAGGATAAACATTAATTATCTCTTTTAATACTTCGATGCCGTCAATATCGGGCATTTTTAGGTCGATGATAGCGAGATCATATTCTGTTTTAGTACCGAGAGCTATTCCTTCGGTGCCGTTTTCGGCGGCATCTACTTTATAGCCCTCAAGCTCTAATAATCTTTTTGTACCGACCCTCAGTCCTTTTTCGTCATCAACGATAAGCACCTTTGGTTTGTCGCTTTTGTCCATTATAGTCCAATTATTTTTCTAATAGTAGCATCCGGCATAAAAGCACCGGTAAACTACAATTGATAAATTTTATTTTTTATGTAAAGCCCAAAACTCATCAAGCTTTTGAGCCAGTTCTTCAATAATAACAGGCTTGTTTAAAATGCCATCGCATTTTAACCATTCGCGTTCTTCATCAGTAGATGCACCGAATTTAAAACCGGTAACATAGGTTGCCGAAGTAACAACAAAAACCGGTATCGTTTTGCCGTGCTCATCTTTTTTGATTTTATAACTTAAAATAAAACCGCTGTCGTGTTCCTCCATAATTAAATCGAGCAGTGCTGCATCCGGTTTTATCTGCTCGTATACTTCCCAACCTTCTTTGCCGCTTGATGCAGTAAAGACCTGGTATTTTTTTGATTCGAGCAGTAATTTGTTTTGTTCTAATAAATCTAAGTCG
>JAIOIM010000011.1 GCA_019912505.1 Ignavibacteriaceae bacterium | reverse complement strand
GCATTTGATGATTCCTTTCTAATAGTTATTAAATTATACTGATTAACTCAGCTTACGCAGAAGTTTTTCTCTGTGTAACTCCGTGAAATCTCTGTGGCACTCTGTGTAATAAAAATCAATAAGTAACACAGAGAACCACCGAGCAGGCACTGAGAACCACTAAGAAAATATTTTTTTCTTCAGTTCTTGCGTAAGGTGACTGATTAAGAAAAAAATAAATAGTTTCATGTTCAGTTTGATAATATTTTTTCCAAATAATCTTTAAGCACAATTGCATTATTATGCTCTTCATCTTTAGCTGCATAAACAAGTGTAATAACTTTTTCTTTACTTAGAATTTCTTTACACAAATCATCTTTGTCTTTAAGTTCAGCTATATATTTCTTTTTAAATTCAGTCCATTTTTTAGGGTCATGTGTAAACCATTTACGTAAATCATTAGAAGGTGCAATTTCTTTTATCCAAAAATCAATTTTGGCATCTTCTTTTTTAATTCCTCTCGGGTAAAGACGGTCAATCATTATTCTTACACCATCTTGTGGGCTATACTCATCATAAACCCGTTTTATTTTTATCTTCTTCATAATTGTTGGTTTTATAATTTTTCCGCCACAATTGCTATTGCGTTGATATACTGTTGATATTTTCTAAATGATTTTCGCATTAGTAAAACTCGTTTCTTTGCTTTAGGATGAGTTAAAATGTTAAAGCCAATTTTCAAAGCTCTAAGGAAGCCTTCATCATCTATTATCCGCTTAATCTCTAACAAGTGCATTGGGTTAAAAATAATTTCCCTTAATTTAAACCCTTCTTTTTCAAGCAATTCTTTCCACTCGTTTTGTGTTAGCGGACGTGCGTTAACTTTAATAGTTAATGCAAAGTCTTTTGTTATTTCTGTTTTAATTTCTTCGTTTAAATTTTCCGGAGTAAGACCCAGTTCGTGTATTGCATAAAGCCCGCCTGTCTTTAAGATGCGATGTGCTTCACGAACGATTTCGGATTTACGATGATCGGCATGCATAGTTAACATTGCCTCACCATAAATTTTGTCTTTACTGTTATCCAACAAAGAAGTGGCAGATGCGTTTCTTTGAAATATTGTTACGTTATTTCCTGAAAATTTTTCTTTCATTAACTTTACAACATCTTCATCAGCATCAATTGCCGTGTAAGAATTTGGGTTATTCTTCAATGTCAATGAAGCCGTGAATCCCATTCCGGGGGCAAACTCTACAATATCATCGGTAGATGAAATATTTAAAGATTTTACCAATTTAAGAGTAAGCTCTTTCCCACCGGGTCTTAATACTCTTTTGCCCATTCGGGCTAGAATCCAATGTCCTTGTGCTTTGTCAAAATCATTAACTTTCATTTAAGCATCTTTTTCTATAATAAACTTTGTTCGTATTCAATAGCTTTCGGGAACAAAATATTGTTTTCTAAATGAATGTGCAGGTGCAAATCATCTTCAAATTCCTTAAGCAGAGCGAACGCAACTCTATAAGTATTGCAGCCGTCATCCGGAGTTGTATAGTTGTTTGATACTTCTGCGATTATTTTAAATCGCTCTCCTTCAATGTCATGCTCGCTCATCATTGCTTGAATTGGGTTTTGTACCGAACCGAATTGCGGTAAATCTATTTTTTCATTTTTCTGTTTTGCCGCTGCCATCTTTCTTATGTAAGGGAATATAATCAATTCTTCTTTTTTCATATGCATAGCTAATATGCCGGCAGATTGGTTAAACTGCTCATTTATTTCAAAAAGCTCGGGATGATTTTCGCCATGCACCTGACAGAGTTTTGCAAGATACTGTTTTAATTCAGGAGTTTTCGCCTCAACGTAGCGATGGTGTTTCTTCTCGATGTAATCTGCTAAGAGGTCAATTTCCCATGAGTTAAAATCTACCGAGCCGTTATTGTTTTTCTCTTTTACAGAATTTAGTTCTGCTACTATTTTATTCGAGTCTATGTTTTTCGATGTTAATACATCGTTAAGGTTTTTCCCGCCGTTACAGCAAAAATCAATTTTATACGTTTTAAATATTTCCGCAGTGCGGTAATCTTCAGTAACAATTTCACCAACTGTTTTTTCCAATAATTCGTTCACTAATGCTCCTTTATTTTGTTTTTATATTTATTCATTTTTTACAATTCCAATTAATATTTTATCCAGTTCCGGCTTTCTTTTCTTAAAAGAAAAATATGTTTTTCTTTAATAGCCGCTTTAAGCAATCTACCAAGAAAACCGACAAAGGTAATCTTTTTAATAAAGGGTAAAGCCATCCAACCGACAGCCAGATGCTTTCCTAAACTAACAACTTCGCCTGCAACCTTGGGGTAGTATTGCTCTTTCTTTCCGCCATATATTTCTGCAAAAATATTTTTTGCCGACAATCGTCCTTGCTGAAGCGCAAACTGTGCAGCAGCCGGAACAGGTTTACCGGTATTTGGGTTTAGCGCATTAGCGCTATCGCCAATAGCAAAAATACATTTATTATTTTCAGCTTTTAGATATTCATCAACCATAACTCTGCCGGCTACACCGGTTTTAAGTCCGCTGTTTTTTAATAAATCCGATACTCTAATTCCGCCCGTCCAAATAAAATTTTTAGTTTTTATTGTGCTGCCGCCTGAAAGAAAAACTTTATCTGAAGAGCGTTTAATAATTTTCTCGCCTTTAATTATTTTTATTCCTTTGTCAGTTAACTTTTTTTCAATCCGCATTGAAAAATCTTTATCCATAAACGGTACTAATCTATCGGCGCCTTCAATTATAATAATTTCAACATCGTTGTCACTTACGTTAAAGTTGGTAACACATTTAGCGGTGTGGTCTGCCAGTTCGCCGGCAAACTCAACCCCCGATAAACCGCCGCCGCCTATTACAAATCTTAAATTATCTTCTCTTTTTGATTGCTCGGTTTCTGAAGCGGAGAGCGCGCAGGTTCTTGATATATGCTCATAAATAAGATCGGCATCGTATAGTGTTTGAAGTGAAAATGAGTTTTCTTCCATTCCCGGGATATTGTAATAATTAACTTTACTGCCTATTGCAATTACCAAATAATTAAAACTTAAAATTGCTTCTTCTTTATTAATTTCTAAGTGTACATTTTTATTTTTCACATCAATAAAATTTACCCCGCCAAGGTGAAAGTGTATCTTTTTTTTACGAAGAATTTTATCTAAGGGAATTGATACTTCTTCATTTCTGACGGCTGCTTCGTGCAATTGAGTTTTTATCGTGTGGAAAGGGTATTTATCGATAAGATGAATATTAAAAAAGGGAAGTTTTCTGAACAGCCTTTCTAAACGTAAAGCAGCTGTTAAGCCTCCGTAGCCTGCGCCTATTACAACAATGTTTTTAGAACCGGTAAATTCATTTAAATGAGAAGAAAAACTTTCGGCAATAATATCTTCATGTTTAATAAATTTTGGCATAAGCTGATGGAAAACATTTAGGGTATGTTTCCGTGCAGCAATATTATTTCTATCTTTATATTCTAACAACATAAATTCATCAAGAAAATTTTCAATATATATTTTTGACCCGTTAATCATCTCTATCTTTAATTCATTAACTTCTTTCAATTGAGTTCATAGGACAAACCGCAACACATTTTGGTTCATTTATGTTTTTACATTCATCACAAATAAACGATGCGATATAAAAATGAACCGAAGAAACAGCATCATAAATCTTTTCTTCAATTTTATATTTTTTGCCCGGTTCAAAAATTGCATTTGTCGGGCATTCAACAGCACACGCACCGCAGTTAATACATTCTTCTGTAATATAATATCCCATTAAAATTTTTCTCCTCTTTCTTCTCTTACTTTACTGCCGACCGCTCGTATTCTTCCCCACATCGAGTAGAAAAACAAAATCATTGCTAAAACCTGTAATGATGAAAGAATTACAATCGAAATATTGATCCATTGTATATAATAGTAGGATGCTATAAGCTGTGTTACAAATCGCAGCGCAGTTGCAATTGTCATCAACCAGTATGTAACCCAAATTAAGCTGGGATTATATTTTTTATCTGTCTTTTCTGGGCGCGGGAAAAACCATAAGGCAACACCCATAATCATCATCATAACAGAGCCGACAAGGATTATATGAGTATGTGCCGAAATTAGTTCTTGAGTGTACCCTGCTTTGGAAATGTATTTAGCATATGAT
>JAIOIM010000100.1 GCA_019912505.1 Ignavibacteriaceae bacterium | reverse complement strand
GCACACCCATCCAAGAGTATCATTAAGCATTTTTAATCCCCACAAATCTGTTCCCGCCGATAATCCAGTGGGAACAGTTATAAAATTTTCACCTCCGTCAGTTGAGCGGAGTATTAAGCCATCAAACCCGGTTACAATAACCGTATCACGGTTAACCGCATTTACTTTTAAAAGTATATTAGTAGAATTGCTTTGTGCTGTTATCCAGCTACCTCCGCCGTCAGTTGTTTTTATTATTGCCCCGTTTGCGCCTACTGCCCAGCCGGTTAAGGAATCGACAAAATCAACTCCGATATAATCCACTCTCGGTACTTTAGGATTTAACTCCGTCCATACACCGGTGCTGGTTTTGTTATTGTAGTTAAGCGGCATTAAAGAAGGATCGTATTCTGGAATATTTTTATGATTACGGTAATCAGGTTTTAACCCGGAATAATTGGAGTTTAGAGAATCGAGAAAAGGGTTATTGTCTTCATACAGTTTATTAATAGTCTGTGGTAAAAGAATAGTAGTATAAAATAAACAAACCAAATAAACGGGCAACAACTTTACTTTTGTTATCTTCATATCTGCCTCAAGTTAAAAATGTTCTGCCGGTAAAACCGCTTTTAACACTAATAAACCAACCGGCACAATTGAAATTAGGGAATATTTGCTGTTAAGTAAAGTGTGTTGGAAAAAGTACTTTGTTTTTTATAATGCAGCTTTGCGTTAGATAGGTTTTCTCGCTGAGACGCAAGGACGCTACAACAAATAAAAAAGTCATTCCGGTATGTGTAATTAATACCGAAATGACTTAATAAATATTTAGCAGTTAAAATTATTTTAGCAACTGCATTTTCTTTACAGCGGTAAAACTTCCGGCTTCAATTTTATAAAAATATACGCCGCTTGTTAATCCATCAACCGCGGCTGAATTGAATGTAACTTGGTGCCGTCCGGCTTCTCTAAAGTCGTTAATAAGTTGAGCTACTTCCCTTCCGAGTATGTCATAAAGTTTTAGGGAAACTAAAGATGCTTCCGGCAATTCGTAGCTGATTGTTGTAACCGGATTAAACGGGTTTGGGTAGTTTTGGTTTAACAAATAACTTTCCGGTTTTAGACCGGCAGCTACTTCAATCTCGGGGCTGTATTTATAACTCCCGTCATAATCAATCTGTTTTAACCTGTAAACATACGTTCCGAAATGAGCGACAAAATCAGTAAAAGAATAATTATGTTTAAGTGATGTCGTCCCGGAGCCGTCAACAGATCCAACTTTTTGCCAGGTAACATTAGAGTTATTTCCGGAATGGCTGCCGCCCGGAGCCGCAGCGCGTTCGATTTCAAAACCACGGTTATTTATTTCTGTGGCGGTAGACCAATCGAGTAGAACGAAACTGTTTTTTGTAGTACCGGTAAAACTTGTAAACTCAACGGGCAGCGGCGGAATAACCGAGATGGATGCTTGCTTTAAAACTATGTTGTTGTATGGATCAAATGAAACTCCCGATGGTTGATGATTAAACTGCCAAGTATACACCTGGTTATTCGCATCGTTCATCACACGTATTACTGTGTCGGGTGCGCTTATAAATGATATTTTTACTTCAATAGGCATCTTATGAAACGGTGTGTTTGTTTGAGTTTGTTTTGCCACAAAACCAACCTGCCACAGGTTTGCAGCAACGCTTGCAATCCAATAATTATTGGCATACACAGGATGATTAGGCTGATAAATCCACTCATCAAAAAACCATGATAAATCTTCGCCGTAAGCCGCGCTCAAATGATCTTTAAAATCTGAAATAACCGCGCTCTTATATTTTAATGCAGGGTCGTTTGCATAATTATATACTCCCTGAAAGAAAGCCTGATCGCCA
Source organism: Ignavibacteriaceae bacterium (assembly GCA_019912505.1). Classification (GTDB taxonomy): domain Bacteria; phylum Bacteroidota; class Ignavibacteria; order Ignavibacteriales; family Ignavibacteriaceae; genus CG2-30-36-16. Next base: position 3,839 of record JAIOIM010000100.1, on the reverse strand, counting down.
ACTACATATCTTAAAAGATGAAAAACACACGCTCCTTTTTGATAAGTAATAGCATAGTTAAACAACGTATTTGTGTTTGGCGTTGTTACAGCCCATGCAGGATTGCTTATTGCCCAACCTGGGTTTGAGGATAAATAAGTTGAAGCATCACTATTGATTTCGGATTTATATGCAGAGTAACCGGATTTGTGTTCAATCCATAACGCCTCTGTGTACGTTGCAAATCCTTCGTTGAGCCAGATATCCGCCCATGTTGCGCAGGTTATCATATCGCCGAACCATTGATGAGCATATTCGTGAGCTATTAAACTTTCATACCAGCAATTCGGGCAAATGCTTGTTAAGGTTTGGTTTTCCATTCCACCTAGAGAAAATTGGTTATTCAGTGAGGCAAATCCGTTTTTCTCAAAGGGGTGTTCGCCGAACAATTGCGAATAAGCAGTCGTCATTTGGAGTACCGTGTTTTCCATCGCTCTGACTGATGAAGCATTTTCACCGGCGTTCCAATAAAATCTCATCGGCACACTATCAGCCGGATTTGAGAGTTTATGCCAGTATAATATATCTAAGTTATAGTTTACTTTGCCGGTAAGCACCATTAAATATGTAGCAATTGGGTCGCGGCTAATCCAATGGTAATAAATTGCATCAGTTGTTTTTACCGAGTCCGCAAGTCTTCCGTTTGAAGCGAGTTTTACATTTGTAGGTACTTTTGCTGTTAAATCTAAAGTAGCTTTATCGGATGGCTTATCCCAACAGGGAAACCATTTGCGCGCTCCTTCCGGTTCGCAATCGGTAAAGAAGAAACCGCCGCTAACATAGACAGCATTGTCCGAAACATTTTTATGTTTATAATATATTTTAGTCTCGGCTATTTCGCCCGGGTTATAAGTTCTTTCCAGGGTTAGTGTTAAAATATTGGAAGCGTGACTAAACGATGCAGCAGACATCGAAACAGAATCTATCTGAAGTGAACTTGTAACAGCGTTTAATTTTATTGAGTTTAAAGTGCTGTCCACTTGGAATTTTACAATTACCGAACCGGTAAATGACTTAGGGTACGGGGTAATAAAACATGAATACAAATCAAGATTAATTTTATAATCCAGCACGTTAAACGAGTGTTTTATATCGATGTTAATATTTTCGATAAATGAATTCGGCGAGTTTGATTTTTGCTGTGCGCAGAATGCTGAACCGCTTGGAGTTTGTGGGCTATCCTGCGCATATATAAAGGCTGCAAAAAATAAAGACAAAAGAAAAGTAGTAACAACTTTATAAGTCATATAAATAATCCTCGGTAATTAAAATATAAATCTATCCTAAATTACATCAAGAATAATTAAAATAAAAAACTTAAAAAGAGGGTAAGGAATGAAATTTTTTAATAATAGTAGTTAATCAAATTAACACCGGTTTTAAGTCCGGTGTTAATATATTCTAACTTATCAAAAGATTAAACCGCAATGTTGGCGGTTTCTTTTTGTTTTGCAGCAAGTCGTGCGTTTTTTCTATCCATATCTGTTAAATAACGTTTACGGATACGAATGCTACTCGGTGTCACCTCAACATATTCATCATCCGTTATCCACTCAATTGCCTGTTCGAGCGTATGAATTGTCGGTGGTTCAAGTCTGATTGCTTCATCTGCTCCGCTGGAGCGCATGTTGGAAAGCTGTTTTGTTTTTGTAACATTCACAAACATATCGTTATTGCGCGAGTTTTCACCCACAACCATACCTTCATATACGCTTGTACCGTGGTCAACAAAAAATACAGAGCGTTCCTGAAGTTTATACATAGCATAAGCTGATGCAACCCCTGTTTCCATTGCTACGAGAGCACCGCGCTGGCGGTGTGTAATTTCTCCTTTAAATGGTTCGTATCCTTCAAAATTATGATGAAGAATTCCGGTACCTCTTGTATCGGTCATAAATTCGGCGCGGTAGCCAATAAGTCCGCGTGAGGGAATTAAAAATTCAAGACGAGTATTATCGTTAAAGGTAATCATGTTTTTCATTTCACCTTTGCGTTTACCAAGTTTTTCTATAACAGTGCCAACGTAATCTGCCGGTACATCTATAATAACATGTTCCATCGGCTCAGAGAGTACATCGTGAATTCTTTTCATAATAACTTCAGGTTTGCTCAGTTGAAGTTCAAAACTTTCGCGGCGCATGTTTTCAATTAATATTGCAAGGTGAAGTTCTCCTCGTCCACTTACTTTAAATACATCAGGCGAATCAGTCATCTCAACACGAAGGCTCACATTCGATTTTAATTCTCTCGAAAGTCTCTCGCCGATGTTTCTTGTGGTTACATACTTTCCCTCTATACCTGCAAAGGGAGAATTGTTAACCATAAAATTCATAGTTATTGTCGGTTCATCAATTGCAATAAAAGGAAGCGGTTCAGCTTTTTTGGGGTCGCACAAAGTATCGCCAATATCAACATCTTCAAGTCCGGCAATTGCGCCAATGTCACCTGCTTTAATTATATCGGTTTCTACGCGTGTAATATTTTGGAAAATATATAGTTTTGTAATTTTTGCATTTGTTCTCTCACCTTCCCGCGAGATTAAAACAATGTTATCACCTACTTTTATACTTCCGTTATGAATTCTTCCTATACCGATTCTGCCGAGGTAATCGTTATAATCGATAGCCGAAATAAGCATTTGAAAAGGTGCCTCAAGGTCGCATTCAGGTCCCTTTACTTCATTTACAATTTTTTCAAACAACGGTTGAAGATTTTCGCTCTCATCCTCAAGATTAGCCTTTGCAATGCCCTGTTTTGCAATTGCATAAACATAAGGAAAATCTAACTGATCATCGGTAGCACCGAGTGAAACGAATAAATCAAATATTTCGTTTAGCACTTCATCCGGGCGCGCATCTTTTCTATCAATTTTATTTATTACAACGATAGGTTTTAAACCAAGTTCAAGAGATTTTTGTAATACAAATTTTGTTTGAGGAAGCGGACCTTCGGCTGCATCAACTAATAAAAGCACACCGGTAACCATTTTTAGTGTTCGTTCAACTTCACCGCCAAAGTCAGCGTGACCAGGCGTATCGATAATATTAATTTTATAATTTTTGTACTGCACACTTAAATTTTTTGCAAGAATAGTTATTCCACGTTCTTTTTCAATTGCATTCGAATCCATAACCCTTTTTTCTACATGCTGGTTTGCTCTCCAAGCTCCGGTCTGTTTTAACATATGATCAACAAGCGTAGTTTTGCCGTGATCAACGTGTGCAATAATTGCAATATTTCTAATATCTTCTCTAACCTCGTTCACATATCTCCTGGTAAATAAAAAATTGAAGGCGCAAATATAGATAAGATGGAGTGTATTTACAATGGAATTGTAATGCCATGCAGTGCATTTTTTTCTTAAAGGTAAGGTTTAACCTAAGTTAAGTTATTATTTGTGTGTTTAACGCTATTTCTTCGAGAATGGATGAAACTTTGAGGCAATTGGACATCTCACCATTAAATACAATTGCTTTCCCTTTTACATGAACTTCAAAAGCATAACCACGGGCACTTTCGTATGGACAGTTGGTCGCTTTTATCAACTGTAGAATCACTTCATCAAAAGTATGCCAGTCGTCATTATAAAGTATAACGCGGCTCTCTAGACCGATGGTGGTTTCTTCCTCGGTCAATATTTCAATTTTCGGAAGTTCAAATTCTTTCTTTTCCATGTCTGTTAATTTACACAACAAGAACTACTATTTAAAGTCTTTTCTATACACACGCCTCTATAAAAATGAAATTCACTCTTTATTTATAAAACATTACTCGTGCAATAGATTGATTTTATATGAGGG
>JAIOIM010000099.1 GCA_019912505.1 Ignavibacteriaceae bacterium | reverse complement strand
CGATTGAGCACCGAAGTTACTTTTACAGCAGCTTCTTTGAGTGATTGTGCAACTTCAAAATGTAGAGTTGATTTAGCAAGAAGTTCAGCGGCTTCTACTGCGTTTGTGCCTTCCAGGCGGACAACTATTGGTATATTAATTTGCATTTCGCTAACCACATCAATAACGCCTTGTGCAACTCTGTCGCACCGGACAATTCCGCCGAATATGTTTATCAATACTGCTTTTACACTTGGATCTGATAAAATTATTTTAAAACCGTTAGCAACAGTTTCTTTATTTGCTCCACCGCCAACGTCCAAAAAGTTAGCCGGTTCACCGCCCGCAAGTTTTATGATGTCCATAGTTGCCATCGCCAACCCCGCACCGTTTACCATACAGCCTACATTACCGTCAAGTTTTATATAGTTCAAATTAAACTTTGAAGCTTCGACTTCGAGCGCGTCTTCCTCGTTAAGGTCGCGGAAGGCTTCAATATCTTTGTGTCTTTCTAATGCGTTGTCATCAATATTCATTTTTGCATCAAGAGCAACAATCCGGTCATCATTTGTTATTATGAGCGGATTAATTTCGAGAAGTGAAGAGTCGGTTTCGTCATACGCTTTGTATAGTAACGAAATAAACTTTACAAAACTTTTAAAAGCCGTGCCTTTTAACCCAAGAGCAAAAGCAAGTTTGCGTGACTGATAACTTTGCAATCCCAGCGCCGGATCAACCCATACTTTGATAATTTTTTCAGGAGTTTCTTCGGCAACTTTTTCAATTTCTACGCCGCCTTCGGTTGACGCCATTATTACGTTTTTTGCTACACCGCGGTCTAATAGAATGCCGAGATATAATTCTTTTTTATAATCGAGCCCTTCAGTTATAAATAGTGTATTTACAATTTTACCCTCGGAACCTGTTTGATGTGTAACCAACAAATTACCAAGCATTTTATTAGCGTATTCTTTTGCTTTGTCGGCAGAAGTAGTAAACTTTACGCCTCCTTCTAAAACAATTTCGCTAAGATTTTGGTGATTATATAAAACACCTTTGCCTCTACCGCCGGCATGTATTTGGGATTTAACTACAAACTGGTTTATACCTCTTGACTGAAGTTGGCTGATAGCATTATCAACTTCCGATAAATCCCTTATAGCAATTCCATCCTGAACAGGCACTCCAAACTTTTTAAGAATTTCTTTTGCCTGATATTCGTGTATTTTCATTAAGGTTCCTTAAATTATTAAAACTTTTGAGGAAAACATTTAAATTATTGATATAAAAATTAAAGCTTTTGAGCTATATAAGCAATTTCAATAATATTTTGTTATTTGCTTTACGTCAATTTTCAAAATCCTTTTTTATAATAATCTTACCTAAACTGCTGCTTTCCAAAACAATAATTAAAAATACCCCTTAATTCTTTGCACTTAACCTGCGCGTGTATATTTTTACAAAGTTGTCATTAATTTCTCTTACATATCAATGAGTTCACTCTAAAAAGGGTAAAATAATTTTGTTAATATTTTTAATTGAGTAAAAATTTAAATAAGTTCCTGAAAACAAATTACTCATTTTTTCAAACGAAAATGTTCAAGAAAAACACAAAACATACACAAGCTAACCTTTTTGGATTTGCAAACATAGTATCATCCAAAATGGCAAAGGAACTTCAAGAATCAGAAGAACAAAAGTTTTATGATTTAATCTTCTGTAATATAAAGGAAGAAGACTTTGCTTCTCTTTATTCTGAGATAGACAGCCGTCCGAATGTTCCGGTCAACTGCATGGTCTCGGCACTCTTACTTCAGTACAGACAGAAATTGACCTACGAGAAATTATTCGACAGCATAAAATTTAATTTATTGACCAAAACAGCACTCGGTCTGGCTACCTTAGACGAAGTTCCTTTTTCTGAGGCATCGCTTTTTAATTTTCAAAATAAATTGAGTGATCATTTTATAGAGACTGGAGAAAACCTTTTTGAAAAGGTATTCGATCACTTAACAGAAAAACAGCTAAAAGAACTAAAGATAAAAACCGACATTCAACGGACAGATTCATTTCAAGCCGCTTCAAACATCAGAAGATACAGCCGTCTTCAACTGTTGGTGGAAATGGTTATCAGAATAGAGAGAGGACTAAGCCAAGAGGATCAGAAGCAGTATGAAGAACTGTTTGCACCTTACGTAAAGAAAACATCGGGGCAATTTATTTATCGGCTCGATGCAGAAGGGATTCCTTCAGAACTTGAGAAGATAGGAAACGTCTATAAAACAATAAACGACAAGATAAAACCGAACTACGCAGAGATAGAAATCTTCAACATATTTGAAAGAATTTATGCAGAACATTTTACTGAAGTAGGAGAAAAAATAGTTATCAAGGCACCGGAGGAATTGACAAGCAGCTGCATACAATCGCCGGATGATATAGAGGCAACGTACCGCAAGAAAAATAATAAACAATTTTACGGACAGACAATAAATATTGTAGAGACTTGTAACCCGGAGAATCCAATTAATTTAGTTACCGACATCTCTGTTCACGCAAACAACATTGACGACAGTAAAGAATTACATGAAAGAATAGACGTTATAAAGGAAAAGACTCCGGATGTAAACGAGCTTCATTTTGACGGTGGCTACGGCAGCGAGGATAACGACTTAAAATTTGATACACATGCCATTACACCGGTACAAACGGCAATAAGAGGAATAAAGTCCAAGGGAGTAGAAATAGAAATTATACAAAGAGGTGATGACAACTATGCGGTGAGTTGTCCAAACCAAATAGTGGAAGCTGTGTTTACAAGAAAGCGATTCAAGGCGGAGTTCGATTTAGCCATTTGCGCCGGATGTAGTTTTGCTTCTGTCTGCCAAGTACGGCAGTTCAAGAAAGCAAGGGTCTATTATTTTACGCAAGCAGAATTTCTGAAACAGCAGCGCATAAAAAGTATACAAGGCATACCGAAAGAGAGAAGAAGTTTGAGAACAAACGTGGAAGCAACTATCTCGGAGTTTGCACGGAAGATGAATAACCGGAAATTAAAAGTCAGAGGTTCCTTCAAAGCGAAAATCTTTGCCTTTGCTGTTGGGATAAGTGTGAACTTCGGTAGAATCTATCGTTATGGAACATGCAAAGAGTTAGAGACTGCTGTTTCTAGTGCCTAAAAATAGAGGGGAAAGTGCATTGTTTTGGTCAATAGGTCAAAGAACAAATTTTACTGGATAAAAAGTAAAAAATAAATATAGGCTTAAGTATATTTTGAAAATAAATGCCAAAATATTTTTTAATCAACAGTTTTTTTCAAAAAAAACAGCAAAAAACAAAGCTGCTTATTTGTAGCTTTTTAGAGCGGACTCAT